>CAKTTM010000120.1 GCA_934615145.1 uncultured Clostridia bacterium
CGCGAGGAGCAGTCGAGCGGTAGCGTAGCGGCGCTACGCGAAGCGAGCAGCGACATGGCGTCGGCGCAAAAGACCAAGCGCGACGATGCAATAAGGAGTGAGATTGGTATCATTCATCTGAGTCTGGATTGATATACAGCCCGATCTGGACGGGCTCGCCGTCCAGGCTCTCCACATCGCGCAGCTTGCGCTCAATGGTGCGGGTCTTGCGGGTGGCGTCCTCGATGCTCTCACTGGCCTGACGCAGGCGCTGCTGTGTCTTGTCCAGAATGTCGCCAAAGCGGCCAAACTCGGTCTTGACGATGCTCAGCAGCTGCCATACCTCGCCCGAGCGCTTCTCAATCGCCAAGGTTCTAAAGCCCATCTGCAGGGAGTTGAGCAGCGCCGACAAGGTGGTAGGCCCTGCCACCACCACGCGCTGCTGGCGCTGCAGGCCCTCCACTAGGCCAGGCACTTGCAGCACCTGGGCATAGAGCCCCTCGTTGGGCAGGTACATGAGGGCAAAGTCGGTGGTGTGGGGCGGCTGCACATACTTGCCGGCGATACGGATGCCCTCTGTCCTGATGGCGGCCGACAGCTGCTGCAGCGCCTGATCCACAGCGGTCTTTTCCCCCGCTTCCTGCGCCTGCTGCAGCCGCTCGTAGGGCTCCATGGGAAACTTGGCATCAATGGGCAGATAGACGGCCTGCGCCTCATCGCGGCCAGGCAGCAGGATGGCAAACTCCACCCGCTCGCTGCTGTCGGGCCGGACCGCCACATTCTGCGCGTACTGTGCCTGGGTGAGCATGTCGCTAAGCAGATTGCCCAGCTGCACCTCGCCCCAGGTGCCACGCGTCTTGACATTGCTCAGCACCCTTTTCAGGTCGCCCACACCGCTGGCCAGCGTGGTCATCTCCCCCAGGCCCTTGTAGACCTGCTCCAAGCGCTCTGAGACCTGCTGAAAGCTTTCCCCCAGGCGCTTGTTGAGCGTGCTGTGCAGGTTCTCATCCACGGTCTTGCGCATTTCGTCCAGCTTCTGCGCGTTCTCCTGCTGCATCTTGGTCACACCCTGGTAGAGTGTCTCGCGCATGCGCTCCACCTTCTGGTCGTTGGCGCTCAGGCGCTCGTCCAGCACGCGGGAAATATTGCGCAGCCTGTCCTCCTGGCTAAGGCCCGAGCGATCCAGCCGTTCGCCCAATGCATCCACACGCGAGGCAGTGGCCAGCTGGCCGTCGCTTAGCAGGCTTTGCAAAAAGCCCAGGTCGCGCGCGGCGTCCGCCTCCTGCCTGGCCTGCATCTCCTGCATCAGGCGCTCCACATAGTCGGTGATGGTCTCCTCGCTCTTGAGGCGCTGCGCCTCCTGCATGGCAGCCAGCCGCCTGATGCGCACCAGCAGCAGGGTCAGCAATACAAACAGCGCCAGCAGTACAGCACCAGCCAGCAGCAGCAGGGGCTGATCCAGCCACTCAACCATGGGACATCCCCTTGCGCCAATGCTCGTAGCACAGGCCCATGTAGCGGATGGTCTGCTGGTTGTCGATGAGTACCTGCTCACCTTCCTTGATGACACGGCCCTGCGGGTCCACGCGTGTGTTCATGGTGGCCTTCTTGCCGCACCAGCATAGGCCGCCGGAAACTTCCTCAATGCGCTCTGCCAGGCGCAGCAGCGCCGCCGAACCGGGGAAGAACTGCCCGCGAAAGTCGGTCTTGAGCCCGTAGCAGAATATCTCCTTGCTGTCAGACAGCTCGGCCAATTCCTGCACCTGGGCCTCGCTCAAAAACTGGGCCTCATCCACGAATATGTACTGAAAGTCGTTGTGCGCCTGGCGGACGGCCAGCCAATTGAGCTGCTCCTTGATGCTGTGCCCAGGCTCCAGCACCACCTCGGCCTGCGCCTCCAGCCCCACCCGGGAAAAGACCACCTTGGCGCCTGCCCGCGTGTCGATGGCGGGCTTGACCAAGGCCACCTTGAGCCCCAGCTGCTGGTAGTTGTAGCGCTGCATCAGCAGCTGCGCTGTCTTGCTCGAGCCCATCACGCCGTAGTAAAAATGCAGCATTACAGCTCCCGCCTGCCTTCCATGGCCTTGGACAGCGTTACCTCGTCAGCGTACTCCAGGTCGCTGCCCACAGGCACCCCGTGGGCAATGCGGCTGACCTTGACCTGCAGGGGCTTGATCAGCCGCGCCAGATAGGCGGCCGTGGCCTCGCCTTCGATGTCGGGGTTGGTGGCGATGATAACCTCTTTGACGGTCTCATCCTGCAGGCGCAGCAGCAGCTCCCTGATGCGGATATCAGCGGGCCCTACGCCATCCATGGGCGAGAGCACGCCGTGGAGCACATGGTAGCGGCCCTTGTAATCGTGCACGCGCTCCATGGCAGCCACATCACGCGGGTCACGCACCACGCACAGCAGGCTGGCGTCGCGCTGATCGTTCTCGCAGATGCTGCAGAGCTGGCTGGTCGTGTAGTTGCCGCAGGTATCGCAATAGCGTATCGCGCGCCGGCCCTCGACCAGCGCGCGGGAGAGCATCTCCACGCTCTCAAGGGGCATCGACACGATGTGGTAGGCCAGCCGCTGCGCGCTCTTGCGCCCGATGGAGGGCAGCTTGGCCAGTTGGGCCGTGATGTCCTCGATGGGGCCCAGTTGCTCACTCATCAGAACATGCCACCCATGCCAGAGGGTGCCATGGCCGCCATGGTCTTCTCCCTGGTTTCCTCGCCCAGGCGCAGCGCCTCATTGACGGCCGCCAGCACCATGTCCTGCAGCATCTCCACATCGTCGGGATCCACCGCCTCGGGCTTGATGGTCAGCTCCAGCAGCTCGCGCTTGCCAGACACCTTGCAGGTGACCATGCCGCCGCCCGAGGAGGCCTCGTATTCCTTCAGATCCAGTTCTTCCTGCGCCTTGGCCAGCTGCTCTTGCATCTTCTGTGCCTGGCGCATCAGCTGCTGCATATTGCCGCCGCCAAAGCCGCCGAATTGACCGCCCTTTGCCATCTTTAGACCTCCTGAAGTCTGCGTGTTTTCCAGCGAAGTATACCATAGGTAGTAAGGCAATGCAACGAAGCCACAGCCTATGGCGTAGCCCGCGCCTTGCGCTGATAGCGCACGGAATGGCAGCCCGCGGGGCTATTCTCTGCCTTCCTGGTGAAGCACAGCTGCTCGTCTTGTAGCGTGATGCTGCCGGTGCTGCCCTTGACCTCCCGCTCTTTAAGCAGCCGGGTGACGATGGCCGCCGTCAGCCGGGGCCCGCCCCAGCGCGTCAGGGCATCCTTCCACAGGGTAAAGGCGCAGCCCGACTTCCAGGCGCTGCAGCCAAATGCCTTGTCCGTCTCCTGCACGCCCTGCCCGCAGAGCGGGCAGCTGACATCTGGCAATAGCTTGACAGCCGCGCGCACCTTGCCGCCCCTCCCCCGCACTTCCTTTTCAAACTGCACCTGCGCTTGCTGGTCGCGCGCGAAGGTAACCAGAAATTCGGTCAGCCGCTTGATGCCAGCCATAAAGCGCTGGGTGTCACGCTTGCCTCGGGCGATCTCATCCAGCGCCAGCTCCCACTTGCCCGTCATTTCCGGCGAGGCGATCTCGGGCGGGGCCACATCGATCAGCTGCTCGCCCTTCTGGGTGGCATGCAGCGCCTTGCCCCGGCGGCTGGCGTAGCCTACTTTGAGCAGGCGCTCGATGATGGCGGCCCTGGTGGCCGGCGTGCCCAGGCCCGAGCCCTTCATCTGCTCGCGCAGCGCCTCGTCCTCGATCTCCCGCCCGGCGTTCTCCATCGCCAGCAGCAGGCTGGCATCGTTGTGGGGCGGCGGCGGCTTGGTGCTTTCTTTCTTGATGCTGGCCGACTGCACCGTCCGCTGATCGCCCTGCTTGAGGGCGGGCAGCGCCGCTTCCTCGTCTGCGGCTTGCTTGTCGCCCTGGTAGACCTGCTTCCAGCCTGGGATCAGCACCACGCGGCCGCTTGACTTGAACGACTCTCCTTGCACCTGGGTCACCACCCGCGTGGCCTCATACTGATGCGCCGGGCAAAAGGCCGCGATCAGCCGCTTGACCACCAGGGCATAGAGCGCGGCTTCATCGGTGCTGAGCTTGGCCGGGTCAATGGCCTGCGGCGTGGGGATGATGGCGTGGTGGTCACTGACCTTGCTGTCATCATAGACGCGCCGGGAGAAGGGCAGCTTGCCCTCCTTCTTCTCCACAAAGCGCAGGAGGTCGCCGTGATGATTGCCCAGCGCCTCCATGGTCTTGTAGACCCGCGGGATCATGTCATTTGGCAGGTAGCGGCTGTCGGTGCGCGGGTAGGTGATGGCCTTCCTGGCCTCATAGAGGCTCTGCGCCACCTTGAGTGTCTTGTCAGCGGTGAAACCCAGCAGCCTATTGGCGTCGCGCTGCAGGCTGGTCAGGTCGTACATTTGAGGGGGCAGCTCGCGCTTCTCGGTGGTGACTGCGCTCACCTGGCTCACTTGCTTGCGCACCAGCTTTGCCTTTTGCTCCGCCGTCTCCTTGTCGGGCAGGCGGGTATTGAGCTTCTCTTCCTTGACTTCGGGGTCAAACCACTGGCCCTGATAGTCGCCAAAGTCGGCCTTGAGGCTATAGTATTCCTCGGGCTTGAAGTCTCGTATCTGCTGCGTACGGCTCACCAGCAGCGCCAGGGTGGGCGTCTGCACGCGGCCCAGCGACAGCAGGGCATTGTATTTCAAGGTAAAGGCCCGGCTGGCGTTCATGCCCACCAGCCAGTCGGCCTGGCTGCGGCACAGCGCGCTCTGATAGAGCCCGTCATAGGCGGCCCGGGGCTTGAGGCTGTCAAAGCCCTCTTTGATGGCCGCGTCCGTCATGGAGCTGATCCACAGCCTGTCCACCGGCTTGCTGCAGCCTGCCTTCTCATAGATCAGGCCGAATATCAGCTCGCCCTCGCGCCCGGCGTCCGTTGCGCAGATCAGGCGCTCCACTTCCTTTGACAGCATCAGCTTTTTGATCAGGCTGAACTGGCTTCTGGACTTGGCGATCACCTTGGTGGGGATGCGCTCGGGCATGATGGGCAGATCCTGGGCGCGCCACTTCTTGTACTTCTCATCTAGCTCGTCAGGCTCCACCAGCGTCACCAGGTGCCCAAAGGCCCAGGTGACGATGTGCTTGTCGCCCTTGAGATAGCCCTCGCCTTTTTCACGGCACTGCAGCACCCGGGCGATGTCACGCCCGACGCTTGGCTTCTCCGCTACGATCAGTATCAATCAGTTTCTCCCTCCATGTTGTAGATGCGCCTGTACTCGGCGCTGGGCTGCCCAGGGGCCTCATAGAGCGTCAGCTGGGGCAGCCAGCGCAGGCCGGGCCTGGCTCCCAGCCGGGCCTCCACCAGGCACAGGTAGGGCGGTTTATCCGGCAGGGAAGCGACCATGCGCAGGCGCTTGATGACCAGCCTGCGGGCCGTCAAAGACTCCGCCACTGGCAGCAGCCGCGCTGCCGGGCAGCACAGGCAAAAGCGGCCGCCGTTGTTGAGCAGCCAGGCCGCGGCGCCCGCGATGTCGCTGTCGTCGCAGGCTATCTGATGGCTGGTGCTGTCGCCCTCCCCCTCAAAGTAGGGCGGGTTGCTGATGACAAGGTCGGCTGACTCTGGCGGCAGCAGCTGCCGCGTTTGCCTGATATCGCCCTGCAGGATGCGGATGCGCTCCCCCAGGGTATTGCCCTGCACGCTGCGCTGGGCCAGCGCTACGAGCTGCGCATCCAGCTCCAGGCCCGTGATGTGCAGGTCGGGCTGACGGGCCATCAGCAGCAGGGGCAGTATGCCCCCGCCGCAGCCCAGGTCCACCACGCGCTGTCCGGCCTTGGCGGCCGCAAAGTCCGCCAGCAGCACGGCGTCGGTGGTATAGCCGCCCGCCTTGCCCGCGCGCAGGATGCGCAGCCCGCCGCGC
>CAKTTM010000121.1 GCA_934615145.1 uncultured Clostridia bacterium
GCTTTGACGAGCAAGCGGTACATCTGAGCCTCAGGCCCCCGGTGCTGCCAGAAGGCATGGAATTGCCCGAGGGCTGGCAGGGTGACTATTACCCCGCCTGGTTGCCTGATGGCATGACAGTGGAAATCAGAAACAGCCATGCGCAGGCCCTGACGCACGTGGCTGTTTTTCGCAATGCTCACTATCCGAAAGCCAGGCTGGACTTCAGTGAGTTCGGCGCACAAAATGCCGTCAGCCTGAGCACGCAGGGCATGATCACGCGCTTTGAGACCATTGCGGGGCGAGAAACCATGGTGCTGACAGGCTTAGGGGAGTTTCATATGATATGGGCGGAGGATGATCGCTTTTTCCTGCTGCGGGGCAACCTGGATGAGCATGATATGCTGCGCGTGTACCAAAGCATCACAAGAATAAGATAGTTTGCTGCGCCATGGTTGTAACAAAAGCTCTGCCAGCACGACTATAGGGATGAGGGACAACACAACAGGAGGGCAATAGCATGACAAGAAGACATTGGGGCACATGCTGCCTGGCGCTGCTGCTGATTCTGGCGGGGCTCAGTGGGATGGCGGAGCAAACCGATATAGGCCCGGTGGCGGTGGATGCAGCGCTGGCCAGGCGCAGCCATGAAGCGGTGATCACCTGGTTTAATGAACAGGGCAGCTGGGACGGAACGGCCTGGCACAGCCGCAGGGTTCAGGACGATTGGCGCAAGGAAAAGGTGTTCAGCAGCTATTACGATGTGCAAATTGACTATCAGCAAGCGGATGGGCCGCCACATCATTATGCGTTGACCTATGACGCCTCCGGCAGCCTGATACGCATTGAATACTGGACAAGGCCTCTCCCCCCTGCGCGAGGAGCAGACTTTTCGGCGCTCAGCCCCAAAGAGCAAAGCGACAAGGTGCTAGGGCCTATCCGGGAGAATCTGAAAAAACAGGGCATCACCAAGGCCTGGACGGTGTTGCGGGCTGCGGAGACGCTGCCGATTTCCCGCTCCCATTATGAGCCAGGGCAGGAGCCTGTGGCGATTGCGTACATGGTGGAGCACATTAGCTGTAAGGGCGAGGGGCTTTACCCCGATGGCTATGCCACGGTGACATATAGCACCACGCATGACTTTATCGAGCGCTGGGATTTCCCACAGCCCAGCATGCTCAACCTGCCCCCTGACCTCCAGGAAGCAGCGCTGCAAGCCTCCCAATTGTAAACACATTTGTAACAACTGGCCGTCCGGCGCATCCGGGCGGCTTTTTCGTGCTAAGCTGAATGCAAGAGCGACTTCCTAAGGAGCCGACTGATAAGGAGGGATCGATCATGAAGCGATACGCGAATCGAAGCTGGAAGAGCCTGCTGGCGCTGGCACTGATGCTGGCGCTGTGCCTGGCGCTGCTGCCGGCCGGCGCCGACACGCCCAACCGAAATATCAACCTGGGCGAGGAGACCTGGTACATGAGCATGCTGGCCCACGAGGGCAGGCTGCTGGGGCTGAACACCGAGGGGCTGTTTGAGCTGTCGCTTGACGATGGCAAGCCCACACTGCTCAGCGCCGACATACGGGGCAACTATGGGCCCAAGGGCGTCATCGAGGGCGTGGATGTGCTGCTGGCAGGTGGTGAGCAGCTCTACGCCCTCAACAGCGGGCTAGGCGAGTTCTACAGCTTGACGCTCCAGCCCGAGCCAAAGCTGAGCCTGCTGCATACTTTTACCGACCTGCAGGACATCAGCCTGGGCGACTGGTTCATACAGGAGGGCCAGCTGGTGGGGTTCAATGATTACGCGGGCCAGCTGTGGCAGGGCGATATCGCAAGCGGCAAGGGCCAGGCCCGGCCGCTAGCCGGCATCAACCGCCTGACGGCCTACAAGCCAGGCAGCTACGCCGGGCTGCGGATGGTCACGCAGGAGGGCGGCCGCGTCTGGCAGCTGGCCGCCATCGACAGCCAGACACTGGCCATCAGCCCGCTGCATGATCTGCCGGGCGAGACCTCGCCCCACGCGCTGATCTACGATGCCCCGGCTGACCGCCTGATCATGGCCGGCCGCAGCACCATCGACCTGTGGCAGCAGGACCAGGGCCTGCGCGAGGCGGCCTTCTACGCGCCTGGCGACGCCGGGCAGCTGCTGGTGCTGGGGCCCGACCTGGTCTCGCTGACGGTGGATGGCCTGCTGGTCATCCGCTCGCTCAAGGAGGATGCCATGGCCGGGCGCATGACGCTGAGCGTGATGGACCCCATCGGCCGGGGCAATGACTACCTGGGCTTCATCGAGCAGCACCCGCAGATCGAGCTGAAGTTTGTGGGCGTGATGGAGGAGGACGAGGCCGAGGCGCACTTCATACAGCACATGCTCACCCGCGATGACACGGTGGATGTCTACCTGCTGCGCGATCAGAACCTGCTGGATGTATTGAAGCGCAAGGGCTACGCGCTGGACATGGCGCAGAACCCTGACCTGGCCTCGCGCGCCGCGCGCCTGCTGCCGGCCCTGCGTCAGGCCTTGGGCGATGAGCAGCGCCTGCTGGCCTTCCCCAAGGAGTTTTACCTGACCATGCTCAGCTACCATGTGGACAGCTTCAAGACCCTGGGGCTCAGCCTGCCCACCACCTATATGGAGTACTACCAGTTCTGCCACGACTGGCTGAGCACCAAGGCCCAGCAGCACGAGGACTACCGCCTGATGCCCTTTGAAAACGGCATGGACATCTTAAGCCTGCTGCGCCGCTACGCCGACGAGCAAAGCGCCCAGGGCAAGCCGCTGCGCTTTAATACGCCAGAGATGACAGAGTTGCTGACGCTCTATCACCAGCTGACCAAGCTGGAGCCCGCCCTGCCCGAGGGCCAGGCCCAGTGGCTGTTTTACAGCTACGATATCCCGGCCAAGGGCGAGTATGACTACCTCCCCCTGACCTTCGACAAGGCTGCCCCCTTCACCTTGGGCTTCGCGCCCGGCTCCTTCAAGTATTATGTGGTCAACCCCTACACCAAGTCGCCCGAGCAGGCCCTGCTGCTGATCGAGGGCTTTGCCAAGGGTCTGCACTCACGTCAGGAGTTGATACTCTACACCGACAAGGATCTGCCCGTGCCCAACCCCAACTATGAGGCGCATCTCAAGCAGCGCCTGGAGGGACTGGCGCGCTACGAAAAGATGCTGGCCGAGGCCGGCGAGCTGGAGCGCCGCCAGCTGGAGGATCAGGTCAAGCTGATGCGCGAGGACATCGAGCTGGATCGCGAGCGCAGCCGCTGGGAGATCAGCCAGGCCGAGGTGGACAGCTGGCTCAAATACGCAGGCAAGGTCTACTTAAACCCCTTCAACCCCATCCCCCAGCTGATGGCCCAGTACCCCGGCTTCTTTGACAGCATCCACTCTAACCCCAACTTCGACGTGGCGCAGTTCCTCAGCCAGCTTGACGACATGGTGGACAAGGCGACAAAGGAGTAGGAGACCAGAAGCGATCTGAGCATCAAACAGTGCCGCCGCGGACAAGATTCGCGGCGGCTTTGCATTTGGCGGCGCTGCGCCCCGCCGCAGGCTTGACATGACCTTTACAGTTTTGTATCATGCAATCATTGACTGATGAATACCTGTCCGAGGACTCCATTCTGCAAGCGAGGAGCAATGCATGAAAAGAGGTTTGAGCTTCCTGGTCGCCTTCCTGCTCTTGATGAGCCTGTTGCCGCTGGCTGGCTATGCGGCATCAAGCAATGACTTCCCAATCGTCGCCATCGCAGTGGATAAGAGCGAGATCAAGCAGGGTGAAAGCATCACCGCCACCTGGAGCTTTTCAGGAGGCGGGGAGATCATCAAAGAGAAGATCTACTGGTCACTTTGTGATGAGCAGGGCAACTGGACAAGTCAATCCCCGCTCGAAAACACAGGCCGTTCTACCATCACGCCCACCGGGGCGACCTGGGCTGTTCTGTTTATCGAGTTGACCAACGCACAATGGGAATGGAAGTACTGGCGATCGACCACTGTGATGATTGCCCAGCCTAAAGAAAAGCCACAGCGCTTTACTCAAAAACAGCTCACCGCCAAGGTCAAGGAGATAGCCGCCAAGTGTAAAGCCAGCGCCAGCACCGCCTATGCCAGGGCCAAATGGCTGCACGACTACCTTGCCGATAACGCCATCTATGACTATAGCTTTACTTACTATAAGCCCGAAGGCGTGCTGCTGGCCGGCAAGGGCGTGTGTCAGAGTTTCGCTGAGGCCTACCAGCTGCTGCTCAAAGAGGTGGGCATCCCGAATCGATTAGTGTCCGGCAAGGCGAACAACTCGTCGGGCGTGGAAAAGTGGGAAGGCCATGCCTGGAACCTGGTGCAGATCGATGGTAATTGGTATCATGTGGACGTCACCTGGGACGAGACCGGAGGCCATAAGTACTTCCTCAAGTCTGATGACTTCATGAGGAAAAATCATCGCTGGTCAGGCACGCGCTATCCGGCGCCCTATTCCTGGGGTGAAAAACCAGCGCCCAAAGTCCCGGGCGACGCTAACGCGGATACCTTTGTGGACATGCTGGATCTGCAGGCCATGATTGACCACATGCTTGGGGTAGCTGCCTGCGCCTCCCCCGCCAATGCCGACGCTGATGGCAAGAACGGCATCGACGCCGCGGATCTGGTGTTTGTCATTAACACGATCGTCAAGTAGCGTGTTTATCAACAGCCCGGGGAACCAGAGCCACCCCAAACTCGCCCTTGCATTCGGCTTTTCTCCCTGCTATAATGCTTTTTACGGCTCATGGTTGCGCGCCATGAATCCGAATCAATGCGCAAAAGAGGTGAACAACCATGAAGACTGAGATCCATCCCAAGTATGAGAAGGCCACCGTGCGCTGCGTCTGCGGCGAGACCTTCGAGACCGGCTCCGTCCGCAAGGAGATGCGTGTGGACATCTGCTCCAAGTGCCATCCCTTCTTCACCGGCAAGCAGAAGCTGGTGGACACCGGCGGCCGTGTCGACCGCTTCAAGAAGCGCTACGGCATCTGATCGCACAGAATCAAACAGGCAGACACGCGCAGGCAACTGGCAGCGGTCTGCCTTGTTTTTTAATCTTTTGTGTAAACTTTTGCGGCAGACGCAGTATTGTGGCGCTGTATTGCGTATAATGAATGGAGGGGAAGCGGATGCATCCCTTGCCTGAGTTGCGCGAGGCCGCGCGGCAGTTGGGCTCGCTTAGAGCCAAGTGCGAGAAGGCGGGCGAGAAGTTGAGACCAGGCAGCGCGCAGAAGACGCTGAATGCTCGCCGGATCGAGGCGCTGCAGGTGGCGCTGGCGCTGATTGAGCGCGAGATGGGGCAGGTGGCGGAGGGTGCGGAAGCGCCGTAGGTCGTGCGGTCTGCCGCAAAGAATCGCTTCGCTGTCTCAGCGGCTTGAGTGGTTCCGATGGGTTGGCGTAAGGCTGCATAGCAATCCGCGCCTCACCTTCGCCATGTCACATGCGGCGCGCTACGCGCTGGCATGTTCTGTGGCTCAGGTGACCCACAGTTCGCTATGGTCGCTCTCTGCGCTCGCGGGAGCTCGCTTGAAAGCTCCCTAGCTCACTGGGCTGCCGCCCGCCTTCATCCCGCACCGCGGGCGGCGGGCTCGGCCCCCACCAAGGGATTTCATCCCTTAACCCATTTTCGGATAACCTATACCGTAATTAAGTGAGGAATAAGATGTCCATCGACGAAACGAAAAAGAACCGCAAGCCGGATATTGGCGGACAGGCCGTGCTGGAGGGCGTCATGATGAAGGCGCCCGAGCACATCGCCATCGCCGTGCGCAAACCCGACGGCAGCATCGTGCTCAAGCGCGAAGCCTATGAATCCCCCTCGAAAAAGCACAAGTGGATGGGCCTGCCCATGATCCGCGGCGCCGTCAACATGGTGC
>CAKTTM010000122.1 GCA_934615145.1 uncultured Clostridia bacterium
CGGCACGATGGTGACGGTGTGCACCTCATCGCACAGCGGCAGGTAGTGCCCCACCACCGCGTGGCCCGCCTCGTGGTAGGCAACGATGCGCTTGTCTTCCTCCAGCACCTTGTGGCTCTTCTTTTCGGGGCCCATCTGCACGCGCTCCACCGCCTCGATCAGATCCAGCTGATGGATGGTGGTATGACCCTTGCGGGCGGCAAGCAGGGCGCCCTCGTTCATGATGTTTTCCAGGTCGGCGCCGGTGGCAAAGGGGGTGCGCTTGGCGATGTTCTCAAGGTTGACATCCTCAGCCAGCGGCTTGCCGCGGGAGTGCACCTTCAGCACGGCGATGCGGCCATTGATGTCAGGGTAATGTACGGTGACCTGCCTGTCAAAGCGGCCGGGCCTGAGCAGCGCTGGGTCCAGGATATCGCGGCGGTTGGTCGCGGCCATCACAATGACGCCCTCATTGGTGGTGAAGCCATCCATCTCAACCAGCAGCTGGTTGAGCGTCTGCTCCCGCTCGTCATGCCCGCCGCCCAGGCCAGCGCCGCGATGGCGGCCAACGGCGTCAATCTCATCGATGAAGACAATGCTGGGGGCCGTGCGCTTGGCCTGCTCAAACAGGTCGCGCACGCGGCTGGCGCCCACGCCCACAAACATCTCCACAAAGTCAGAGCCGCTGATGGAGAAGAAGGGGACCTTGGCCTCCCCCGCCACAGCCTTGGCCAGCAGGGTCTTGCCCGTGCCGGGAGGGCCCACCAGCAGCACGCCCTTGGGGATGCGGGCGCCAAGATCAAGATAGGCTTTGGGGTGCTTGAGAAAGTCGACGATCTCCTGAAGCTCTTCCTTCTCCTCGTCAGCGCCCGCCACATCGGCAAAGGTGATCTTGTTCTTGTTGGGGTCGACCATGTTGGCATGGCTCTTGCCAAAGCTCATCACCTTGGAGTTGCCGCCGGTCTGCTGGCGCATCATCACATACCAGAACACCATTACCAGCCCAAGCGGGACGATGAAGGGCAGCATGTCGATGTACCAGGGTGTGACAATGGGCGGCAGATAATCTATCTTGAGGGCGCGGCCATTGAAGGCCAGCTCGCCCACGCTGACGGTATCCACATCGAGCTTGTTCTGGGAGGCGTACATGCGCAGCAGCGTATCGGTAAAGTCAGGCCCAATGGTGCTTTCAAAGTCATAGCGGGCCGGGAAATCAGACTCCGCCGTCAAAGTGGGCGCAGACAGGCCGATGAGTGAATTGCCGCGGATGGCAACGCGGGCGACCTTGCCTGCCCTGACATTCTCAAGGAGCTCTGGATACTCGACCCTTGTGGTGGGGATCTTGATGCTGTCGGAAATAATGAACGCCAGCATTAAAAATGCGGCCACCATGAAAACATAGCCGAGCATGCCTCGGGACTTTCGCAAAACAGGGTTCCTCCTTAGTGAGCAATCATTCAAGAGTATACCACGCCGGCGGATTTTGATGCAACCAAATCAGCCGTCACGGGTAGTCTGGTATGTAAATTGTTTATGAATGAAGCCGGCCAGGCTTAAAGTGTATACACGCTGGGATCCAGGACCCCCACCTCGGGCAGGTTGCGGTACTTCTCCGCGTAGTCCAGCCCATAGCCCACCACAAACTCGTTGGGGATGTCAAAGCAGGAATAGTCTACCTCAAGCTGCGTGCGCCGGCGCACCGGCTTGTCCAGGAAGGTGGCCAGCCGCACCGACTTGGCACCGCGCTGATCCAAGGTCTGCTTGATGTAGGACAGCGTCAGGCCGCTGTCGACAATGTCCTCCACCACCAGCACATCCTTGCCCAGCACATCGTGATCCAGATCCTTGAGGATGCGCACCACGCCCGAGGTCTTGGTGCTGCTGCCATAGCTGGAGATGGCCATGAAGTCGATGGCCAGCGGCAGGTCAATATGGCGCAGCAGGTCGGTGAAGAACATCACCGCGCCCTTGAGGATGCAGATGCACACCAGATCCTTGCCCTGATAATCCTGTGTCAGCTGCTGACCCAGCTTCTTGACGGCCTCGTCAATCTCCGTCCTGCTGATCAATACCCTGGTCAGGTCCTTGTACAATTCCATGTCCTTGTGCATCCTGCTTTTCCCCCATGTTGTGATGAATGATCTGTCCGGGCAGCGCGCCGCGATAGCTCAGCCGGCGCACCTGGCGCGTGCTGTCGCTGACGGCCGCTGTCTGCGCCATCCCGACGCCGATGACCCACAGCACCTGAGAGCCCAGGCACAGCAGTGGCCAAGAGTCGCGCAGCGGACGGTCGATCTTGCGGTCTATCATGTATTCGCTCAGGCGAAGGCTTCCTCCTGCACCCAGGGGCGCAATCCTGTCCCCCGGCTGACGATAGCGCAGCGTCGCCCCCTGCAGCAAGTCCGCATCAAAGCGCTGGCTCAATACACTGATTGTGTCCCCACCTTCAACGAGCTGGCCCAGCGGCAGCGGCCGCGATATCCCGGGCGCCAAAAGGAAGAGCCTTTCCCCCGTTCGCAGCGCCTGCGCGCCACCGGGCAGATTGCACATGGCCCCGGCAGCCTCATCCAGCAAGCTGACCAGGCGCAGCGTCTGCTCATGATCAAGCGTCAGACCAGCCGCTTGACACAGCGCGCGCAGCAGCCTCCGCCTGGCCGCCTCGTGCAGGGCAAGGGCAGGCGCCAGCATCAGAAAGGGCGCTGGCGGGCCAAAGCTGGCATGCGCCGCCAGCCAATCCCTGGTAAAGCCTGCCCAGTAGTCCTCCTCATAGCGCAGGATATCGGCCGTGCGGCCCAGCATCTCGGGCAGCCGGGGCTGCATGCTCTGCATAAGTGGCATCAGCTGCAGCCGGATGGCATTGCGTTGGTGCCTGGTATCCAGGTTGCTTTCGTCCTCCCGCCAGGACAGACCATTGGCTTTGAGGAAGTCAGTCAATTTTTCCTTGCGCAGCTCCAGCAGCGGCCGCCACAGGCCTCTGTCAAAGGGCCGCATGCCTGCAAGCCCCGTTGGCCCCGCGCCATGCAGCAGGTGGAGCATCATGGTCTCTGCCTGATCGTCGGCGTGATGCGCCAAGGCGATCACCGGGCAGTCAAAGGCTTGTCGTGCCTCCTCCAAGGCCGCATACCTGGCTTCCCTGGCGGCCGCCTCCAGGCTGCCCTGCCGCGCAACCTTCACATGCTTGACCGCCAGACGAATGCCTGCGCTGTGGCACAGGTCGCTGACGAACTGCGCCTCCTCATCGGCTGCCTCGCGCAGGCCATGATGCACATGCGCCGCAAAGAGCGCAAAGCCTTCATCAAGGGCCAGGCGGCGCAGCAAGTGAAACAGCGCCACTGAATCCGCCCCGCCGGACAGCCCTAGCAGAACACGCCCAGGACGCCCAATCCCCTGGTAGGATGCCTTGATGAGGCTTAGCAGACTGTCAGCTTCATACATGCGCCTATTCTATCTGATAAGGCGCCGGGGCTCAAGACGAAAATAATCAGAAACAGGTATTGACCTTCTTTGACTTTCATGCTATAATCAAGATGTCGAAAGGACAGCAGCCTTCGACCACCATGATCTCATGAGGAGGAAATCAAGCATGTTAACACTCGTTCCCTACAGAAGGTATCTCGGACAGCGCGCCATGCGCAGCTCCCTGTTTGATGACCAGTTTTTCCGCAACTTCTTCAATATGTCTGACGCCATGGGCTCGACAGGCTTCCGCGTGGATGTGCAGGAAAAGGGCGACAGCTATCTGTTGACCGCAGAGTTGCCGGGCGTCAGCATGGATCGCATCAACCTGAGCCTTAACGAGGATGTGCTGAGCATCAGCGCGGACTTTGACAGCAGGCAGGAGCAGGAGAAGGGCAGCTACTATTACAGCGAGCGCCGCAGCGGCCATGTGGAGCGCAGCTTCAATGTGGAGGGCATCAATCAGGACGCCATCACCGCGGACTATGACAACGGTATCCTCAGCGTCACGCTGCCAAAGAGCCAGCCTGAGGCGCAGAAAGCGCCCCGCAAGATCGCCATCAACACCGCCAGGCTTGAGGCCGCAAAGTCAGACGAAACTAGCAACTAAGCCATCACCAATTCAGACGGGGGAGCGATCCCCCGTCTTCTTTTTGGGCGATAGGATAAGCGTTTTCTTGACGCGCACTGGCCCAGATAGTATGATGACGCCATCCTCAACGAAAGGTGCTGTGTACATGAAGTGGCTCAACGCCCTGGAGCGTAGGTTGTACAGACTGCGCATACAACCCTTCTTCCGCTATGTCATCTTCGCCATGGCAGGTGTCTACCTGCTGCAGCTTTTCTTCCCCGCCTATAGTCTGCTGGGTCAGATGGCGCTCTATATGCCGATGGTCTATCGCGGCCAGATCTGGCGGCTGCTCACCTTCCTGCTGATACCGCCACTCAGCTCGCCACTGTATGCCCTGCTGACACTCTATTTCTATTACTTCATCGGCACCACGCTGGAGGCCCGCTGGGGCGCCCGTCGCTTAGTTCTGTACTATGTCATCGGGGCCCTGGGCGCCATCCTGGCGGCGGTGCTGACCCAGGCCGGTACCAATCTCTATGTCTATCTGTCCATGTTCTTTGCATTGGCCATCCTCAACCCGGAGAACCAGATACTGCTGTTCTTCTTCCTGCCCGTCAAAATGAAGTGGCTGGCCCTGCTCAGCGCCCTGTATTTCGTCTACATGCTGGTGATCGGCAGCTGGGTGCAACGCGCCGCCATCGTGTTCAGCCTGCTCAATGTCATCCTCTTCTTTGGCGGTGACATCATCAACCTGGTGCGCAGCAATCTGTCGCAGTGGCGCAGGCGGCAGGAATTCAAGAATCACAGGCGCTGAGCCATATGAAAGACCGGCCGGGCGAAATGCCTGGCCGGTTTTTATGTGATTGAGCGTAGCCTGTAAGCCGAGTTCTGTCGAGAATGGTCATCTATCTAGGCAATCTGTCGCCAGACTGCTCCAGCGATTACGAAAGCGGGACGGGCCGCCCATGTGCTTTCAGCTATCTTGCACCAGGTGGGGTTTACATGACGGACAAGTCGCCAGGCCGCCGGTGCGCTCTTACCGCACCTTTCCACCCTTACCGATCACTCGGCGGTATCTCTCTGTTGCACTCGCCTTGGAGTCGCCTCCACCAGCCGTTAGCTGGCACCCTGCCCTGTGGTGCTCGGACTTTCCTCATGCGCAAGCGCATGCGACCATTCAGCTACCTCAAAAACAACTTAACCAATGATCATCCTGCCGCAGTTCTCGCACTCCACCGTCTTGCCGCTTCTGATGCTGTGCAACACCGAGGACGGGAAGGACATGTTGCAGCCGCCGCACTGACCGTTTTGCAGCTTGGCCATGGGCGGCACAGCGTGCTGTTTGATGCTTCTGTACTTCTCCAGGTACTGGGGCTCGATGCCCTTTTGCTTGTCCTTGGCGATGGCGCGTAGGCGCTCGATATCGGCCAGGCTATCCTTGTACTCAGCGTCATACTCGTCGCGCAGGGGGATAAACTCCTCCTTGGCGCTGACCAAGCGGGCCTTGACATCGCGCTGCCTGCGATCACGATCGGCGGCGTTCTTGCGGATACGCCGCGTCTCCTGATCATAGTCATTCAGCCGGGCGGACAATTTCTGCGCCTCGTCGATATAGACGCGCACATCTTCACTGCCCTCTGCCGGTTCATCCTGGATGCGGCCCTGCAGCTGCTTGACCTGATCCTCCGTGGCGTCAATGGCGTCCCTGAGGGCGTCAATGCGATCCACCATGGCGATGATCTCGTCCTGTATCTCTTTCAGGCTGTTTTGCAACTCCTGATACGAGTCGCGCAGCTTGACAAGCTTCTGTCGCTT
>CAKTTM010000123.1 GCA_934615145.1 uncultured Clostridia bacterium
CAGGTAGGGCGGGCCCTCCGGCCTGTCCTGACGGCTCAGGCTGGCCAGCCACCAGCGCCCCTGGTCATCACCCCGCAGTGTCAGGCTGGCCTGGGCAGCGAGCTCCGCCTGCTGGCCCAGCTCGCGCGCCGCGTAGGCGCGGGCGATCCGCTCGGCCTCCTGCCGGGGCAGGTCCTCCTGCCCCTCATCCGCCAGGGGCGCTTGCGCGTAGCGGTCGATCGCCTGCCCGCCGGCATCTGCCTCAGCCCGCCGCGCCACATAGGGCGAGGGCGCGCTCAAATCCAGCAGGCTACGCGTCACGCAGACATCGCCGGCATTGTAAAACTCCTCCACCCGCAGCGGCTGGCCGTCCTCCAGGCTCAGATAGGCGGTGTAGACATGGTCGGTCACCTCGCTGACAAAGACCACCATGCCCACCTGCTGATCCTGCCCGCCGATCACCGCGCTCTCGCGCAGGTACTGTCCCTGCGTCAGCATGCGGGGGGAGATACCAAAGTCTGTCATCAGCAGCTCGCGCACCTGGGCGATCGCCGCCTCCTCCGGGCTCTGCGCCAGCGCCAGCGGCGACCACAGCAAGAGCAGGATCGCCAGCAATAGCGACCCTGGTCTGTTTATCCTGCTCCTGCCCTGGCGGGTCATGCCTTAGCGCGCCACGGGTGCCGTGCTGGCGTGCGTCATCTGGTAAAAGCCGGTGCCGCCGGGGTAGATCTGCACATCGCGGAAGCCCAGGTTTTGCAGCGTGCGGGCAGCGTTGTGCGCCCTGGTGCCCCAGGCGCAGACCACGATGGTCTCCTTGCCCGGATCCAGCTCGTCCACCCGCTCGCGCAGCTGCCCCATCGGGATGTGGATGGCCCGCGGCAGCGCAAACTCCGCCACCTCATAGTCTTCCCGCACATCCACCACCTGGCTCAGCGGATGCTTTTCCATCACATCCCACTCGCTGAACTCCGCCTTGCCGTCGAGTATATTGCCGGCCATGAAGCCCGCCATGTTGACCGGGTCCTTGGCCGAGCTGTAGGGCGGCGCGTAGCTGAGCTCCAGCTGCGCCAGGTCGCGCACGCTGGCGCCCAGGCGGATGGCGGTGGCCAGCACATCCAGGCGCTTATCCACCCCGCCGCGGCCCACGATCTGCGCGCCGAAGATGCGGCTGCCGTCCTGGGCAAAGAGCAGCTTGATGTTCATCTGCTGGGCGCCGGGGAAATAGCCCGCATGATCCAGCTGGCAGATGATCAGCCGCTCATAGTCCTTGCCGCGCGTCAGCCCGCGCTTGATCAGCGCCTTCTCATTGGCGCCGGTGAAGGCCGCCGTCATGTCAAAGACCTGCACCACGCCGCTGCCCAGCGTGCCCTCATAGCGGCTGTCCAGCCCCGCGATGTTGTCCGCCGCAATGCGGCCCTGCTTGTTGGCGGGGCCTGCCAGGGGGATCATGGCGCCGTCGCCAAAGACCCTGTCCTTCACCTGCACGGCGTCGCCCACGGCGTAGATGTCCGGGTCGCTGGTCAGCATATGATCGTCGGTGATAATGCCGCCCCTGGGCCCGATCTCCAGGCCTGCCGCCCGCGCCAGCTCGCTGTTGGGCCGCACGCCGATGGCCAGTATCACCAGCTGGGCCGATATCTCCGTCCCGCTCTTGAGCGTCACCGTCACCGCGTCGCCAGTATCGTGGAAGCTGTCCACGCCGTCGTCCAGGTGCAGGCGGATGCCCTCCGCCTCCATGCGCTGGTGCAGCGGCAGCGCCATCTCGTAGTCAAGCGGGGTCAGCACCTGGTCAAGCATCTCTACCAAGGAGACATCCAGCCCGCGGTGGCGCAGGTTCTCCGCCATCTCCACGCCGATGAAGCCGCCGCCGATAACTGCCACCGATCTCAGCGCAGGGTCCGCCGCCAGGTCGTGTATCATTTCGGCATCGCCCACCGTCCACAGCGTGCGGATGCGGGGGGAATCGATGCCCCGGATGGGCGGGCGCAGCGGCGAGGAGCCGGTGGCGATGATCAGCTTGTCATAGCCCTCCTCATAGGGCTCGCCCTCCGGGCCCTGCACGCGGACGACCTTGCGCTCGGGCTCGATGGCAATCACCTCGCTCAAGGTCCTCACATCGATGTTGTAGCGCTCCTTGAGGGATTCCGGCGTGTGCAGCAGCAGCTCCGCCCTGTCCTCTATCACGCCGCCCACATAATAGGGCAGGCCGCAATTGGCGTAGGAGACATGCTCCCCCCGCTCCAGGATCAGTATCTGCGCTGTTTCGTCCAGGCGCCTGAGCCGCGCCGCGGCGCTGGCGCCGCCGGCCACGCCGCCGATGATGATGACCTTTGACATGCTGTGACAGTCCTCCAATAAATCGATGAATACGCTACATAATCTACCCTTTTCGCCCTTGTATAAACCTGACTGCTTCACAGCAGTGTAATACTGAACTCAATCGCAAACGCTTCGATGAGCCGGTCTTTTTGCGCCTGCGCGTCGCCTCTTTCACTCAGCGTAGGCGCCGCTACGCCTCGTTCTTTCGGCTTAGCGCAGCCATCAAAAATCCTCGGCCCATCTGTGCGTCTTCTCATTCGTTCAGTATGGACCAGTGTAACAATCCCCGCGCAGCATTGACAAGCCCCGGCCCAGCGGCTACACTTTTCACATGAGATTTCCCTGTATCGTGAGGTGTCATCCGTGAAAACCAAGCTGTTGATCCTGCTGTGCCTGCTATGCCTGCTGGCCCTGCCCGCCCTGGCAGAGCCAGCCGCGCCCGCCACCGAGGCCCCGGCCCAGGCAGAGGGCTTTTCGCAAGAGGAGCTCGCCAAATATGTCACGCTCAAGGCGCCCATGAGCCATCCCAGCGTCTCCGCGCTCAAGCAGCGCCTGTTCGAGCTGGGCTTTTTCCGCAACAATGTGGTCAATGACCGCTATACCGAGGACACCGCCCGCTTTGTCAAGGAGTTTCAGCAGCTAAACGGCCTGACGCCCGACGGCATCGCCAGCCCTGAGATGCAGGCGCTGTTCTACTCAGACAAGGCCATCGCCAAGCCCGTGCCCACGCCGCGGCCGACTGCCACACCCCGGCCCACGCCCACGCCGCTGCCCACCTCCACCCCCTATATCGAGCCCGAGCATCCGCTGGCCATCGGCCAGTACGCCTATGCCGACCTGCAGGGCGACCGGCTGTGGTTCAACCCCGAGGTGGTCAACTTAAGCCGCCGCGACTCGGTCACCAGCTTCAGCCTGAGCTTTTACGCCCGCGACAGCAAGGGCCAGCCCATCCCGCTTGAAGGCGGCGACAACCTCTACACCACCGTCTCCTTTGACAAGCCCATCGCCGCCGGCCGCACCGTCAACGCCGGCGAGACCCTGATGGAGCACTACCCCGGCCTGCAGTCCATCTACGTGGCCGTCACCGCCTACGCGGTGGAGGATGGGGAAACCAAGTACCTGCCGACCGAAGACTGGGTCTTCGCGGCGTGGACGGTGAGGTAAGGGCGCATATCGCCGCTTGGTATATCCAAGCAAGCCCCTCTACACTGCCACCGCGTTGTGATTAATCCCTTCAATCACAGCCCGCAGGCTCATGAACACCGTCTCATCCTGGAATAGCTCGATAAAGCTGCCCCGGTCGGTAAAGGGACTTTCCTGTAGCACGGACAGGTCCTTCATCATGCCGTTGCGTACAATATAATTGACAATCTGGCGTACAAAGTACATCTGCCTGCTGTCGAGGCTTACATCGCTCAGGAAGCGCGAAAAAGCCTCGTTAGCCGCTATCTGACTTAAGCCCACGATGGAGCGTACCAACTCACCCAACGGGGTGTTGCCATACTGCGCAGCGTACTGCTCTTTGGTGCCGAGCTCCTGCCACAGGATGCGCTCCAGAACGCGCACATCCGCCGGGGCAAGGGGCTGGTTTCCTCTCAGCTTGGCAATCGCCGGAACACTTTGATGTTGCAGGATATAGAATGCAACCTTTCTCTTGTAGTTGGCTAAATCATCATTGTCCAGCTGGGACGGATGTCGTTCAAGAGACAGTATGTCGTCCGTAAAGTCGGTATCGTATCGCATGCGATCCACAGGCGGAATGTACTTGATAAGGTCGCGCAGCTTGGTACGCACCGTTTCATAGCCGATGACACCGATACGACTCAGCAAGCCATTATGGACAATCTGCTCAATCAGCTCCTTCTGTTCCTCAATGGCTGGTATCGTCCCAATCCTCGACAAGGCCTCGGCCTTTTTGATCACATCATGCTCAGCTCGTGTATAGCTTTTTTCTGCCAGCATGGCCAGCTCAATCTGGTACACCAGCATATCAAATCGCGCGGCGTCAATGTCGTCCATGGTCGGCAGGATCAGCGGCGCTATCTCCTTGGCCATCTGCAGGGTGTTTTCGTAGGTGAGCACGTCAAAGTCCGAGGTCTCCTGGTACTTGTCGATGGTGCGCAGGTGCTGCCGGACCGCAAAATTGCTTCGGGGCAATGCCAGAATCTGCTTGCGCAGCGCCTCCACCAGCTCCCTGCGGTATGCCTGCAATTCCTCCGTCTGGAAGCTGAGCGCCTGCAGCCGGTATACCATCTCTACCATGGCGTTGAAGGTGCGCTCCTGCAGGGTCGCGACTGTTCCGGCTTCCTTTCCCTTAACATGCAGACGGAAGAAGTCAAAATTGCCACACAGGTCAAAGATATAGAACTGCTCCTTATCCTTGCCATCCATCAGGCCCTCGCACAGCCGTGTGCCCCGCCCAATCATCTGCCAGAACTTTGCCCGGCTCATCACCTTCTTAAAGAACAGCAGATTCAATATCTCGGGCACATCAATGCCAGTATCCAGCATGTCCACCGATACGGCAATCTGTGGATATTTGTTTTTCTCAGAGAAATCATCAATCAGGCTCTGAGCATAATTGGTATAATTGTCAATCACCCGCAGGTAGTGGCTGGGATAATCAGAGTATTCCTTGTTCCATACCTCCAGTATCTTCTCCGCGTGGTTATGGTTTTTGGCAAAGATGATGGTCTTGCCAATGGTCTCGCCAAAGTCTACTCGCTGACCATGTTCCATGAGGATCTGCAGGGCTTTGCGGATGGTATCGCTGTTAAACAGCCACTGGTTCAGCGCGCTGGAATCAATGATCGCTGGCACCTCGCCTTCTTCATCGGCAAAGGTGTTTTCAAATGCCTCCTGATCTTCAGCAGACAGTTCGTCATAAGCGATTCCCTGAGTCAAAAACTTGAGCTCGGTCTCAATCGATATGAAGTCCACCAGGTAGCCATCTTTCACGGCCTGTGCCAACTCATAACCGTAGGTAGGCACACCACTTTCAAGATCAAAGATGCTATAGGTGTTCTTGTCTATTTCATCCTTGGGCGTTGCTGTCAGGCCCACCAGCAGGGCATCAAAATAGGTGAATATGTCCTTGTACTTGTTGTAGATGCTCCGGTGCGCCTCATCAATAATGATCAGGTCAAAGTGCCCAGGCGTAAACAGGCGCTCACCCTTATCGTCCCGCGTGTTATCAATGCAGTTCATCATCGTCTGGTAAGTAGAAAAGATTGCCCGCGCGCTGGCGTCCTCCCTGCTCTCTGTCAGATTGCACAGGGAAAGGTTGGGCAGCAGGTGGTGAAAGGCTCGTTTTGCCTGGGTGACCAGGGCATTTCGGTCTGCCAGAAATAGTACATTTTTGACCCAGCCGTGCCGGCTGAGCACATCCACCAGCGAGATGACCGTGCGGGTCTTGCCGCTGCCGGTGGCCATGACCAGCAGGGCCTTCCTGCGATTGCGCTCCCCAATGGCATCACAGATCGCCTGGATGGCTTCC
>CAKTTM010000124.1 GCA_934615145.1 uncultured Clostridia bacterium
AACACTATTTCTCCCGAAAAGAAGTCTTTTAGTTTGACGGAATTGTAGTACTCGCCGCTTCTGTCTGCTAAGGCGAGGAGATAGCGGAGGTGACCGTCTTCAAATAATGACAGCAGAATGGGTTCTCCATAGGATGTTTCTCCGTCATAGCTCTCCTTATACGGGGCTATGAAATAGCCCTCATTCGTTTCAGGGTTGAACGCAACTTCAGCCCTAATGAACGAGGAAAAGGAACTTCCAAGAAGAAACAGTGTTGCCAGAATCAGAAGGAGAGAGTGTTTTAGGTTTGTCATGTTAGGTTTCTCCTGAACATTTATATTTTCTTTGTTTCTCGATAATATGAGCGGATAACCTCCTCAGTTGAGAGCGAAACCATATTTGTCTGCCGAATTATTGAGCAGGAATATAGTCCGTTGAGATAAAACAGTAACATGTCAAGCAATAATGACTTTAAACTCTCGGTTCTCATACTGTCCTTCAGTTACCCCAAATTTTGTACGCAATACCGCTTGAACCGGGATTGGTTGCGCATTAATGCTACTATGCCAGGAGCGGTTTACAGATTTATAATTGCCACTATTCTATCAGTTTTTTACAAATAAATCTATTGATACTATGGGGAACCTAATCGACCACCGAGTGCTTACCCTGCAAGACCCCAACTTACCCCCCAAGAGGCGTCAATCTGCGGGAACCATTAAATTGTATCAAACTCTGTAGAATAATATCGAGAAAGGTCAATGTGGCCAATCTCTCGTGAAAGGCTGCCAACTCTGCTGTGGTGCTGCGATTGCGCTCAAATTCATCCCATAGGGCCTCAAGGAACAACGGATTGATGACCTTGAGTATATTCTCCTCTGAGGTATAGTGTGCGCCTGCTTCCCGCCGCTCCTGATCGCTCATGACACCCTGAAACATGGCGCCGAATATGGCGGGACTGATCTGCGTCCAGTCGAACTCACAGCACTGCAACAACACCTTGCGCATCCTGGCGTCAAACATGGCAGGCGGCAGCGCCTCCTCAAACAACAGGCCGTTGACATAGCGAAAGCGGCTTAGCTCCTGTGGCAGGTTGCTCATGCGCTTATCAGGCGAGGTGTTAAGAATGGAGAAGAGCATCATCAGCCGCATGCTTAGGTCACTGCCGTCTTCCCTGGATTCTCTGAGATAGGCTTCAAAGCTGCCTCGCTCAAAGATACCAGTATCATCGGCAAACAGGCAAAACAGCAGGCGCGCCAGATAGACCGCCAGCGCGTGGTCTGCATACCCGTGGGCTTTGAGCGCGTCATGAATACGGGCCATCTTGTAGCTGGCGTCGGTATTGAGTTCGATATCAGTCTTAACATCGCTATCCAGCCCATAGCCCGCCAGCAGACCGAATATGCGCACATGCTTTTTTAACTGACTGACCTTGAAAGGTTTATAGGGGTGGTCTTTTTTAAGATTATAGACGCGCACCCTGTCAAAGTCGCTGACCATGACAAGCATCGGCTGCTCCTCTGGCTTGAGCGCCTTGACATAGGCCATGACCTGGCTGTAGGCCGCGTCCAGCGACTTACCTTTGGACTTCATCTCGATGATAATCTTGCCCGGCAGCAGATAGTCCACATAGCCCCAGGACCCGTCCAGCAGGCTCAACTGCTTTTCATGCAGCCCTTCGCGCCATTGGACCCCGAACACTTCCATAAAGTCCTTCTCAAAGGTCTGCCCATGCTGGCGCTCATCGCCCGTACAGCCCTTCCATCGTTTTTGAAAGGCAATTGCCCGGTTTTCTATCTCTGACCAGCTTAACATAGCCACCTCGTCAACTATTTTGTCTGATGATAACAGAAAGCAAAGGCTCTGGCAAAGTAAGCAGAATGAGATCGGCTTAAATAGCCCTCCCCGAGGGTACACTCCCGGCATCATGCGTGGGAGGATGTATCATGACAGGTGTCGAGATCGATTTTGTGGTCAAGGACTCTCTGGCGGCCCTCAGGCTGTATGAGAGCATTTTTGAGGTAGAGCGCATCGAGGTCTCCGGCTTTCCGGTAGGCAGCAACGAGGCGGTCTTTTCCATCTATGGGGTGCGCATGCACCTGCTGGATGAGAACCCAGACTTCCATCTGGTGGCGCCAGGCCCGGAGGGCCAGGGCTCCATGTGGCTCAATGTGCTGGTGCCAGATATCCGCGCCACCTTTGACAAGGCCATGGCCGCGGGCTGCACCGAGCTGCACCAGGTGACGGAGATGGCCGAGATGGGCGTCTCCAACGCCATCTTCCGCGATCCCTATGGCTATGTGTGGATGCTGCACCAGATGCACCGCGTCGTCAGCCATGAGGAGCGGGTGGCCATGCTGGAGAAGGACTTCGGCCCCGGCGACGCGCAGAAGACGGACTGAGCCTGAGGGCAGTGACTGCCTTCGAATGAAGCAATCCTGCAGATGAGGGCCTCTTCTATGATAAGGAGAGGCCCTCATTATTGATGCGCTGTGGACAGCGCCTCTCCCCGCCCTGACAGATAGAAAAGCCTGCCCCTCAATCCCGCCGCCCGGCCAGTAAGCCGCCCCTAACCGGGTATGATGGACTGTACAACACACACAGCCGGGCAGGCCGGGGCAGGCAGGCTTATGCTTGGTTTGACCAAAACAAGACAAGACAAGAAAGGCAGGTCAGCGATTGATCACACTCTACACCACTGAGGATTGCATCTACTGCAAGCGCCTGAAGGCCAGGATGGATCGGGCGGGCATTGACTATAGCGAGGTGGCGGATATCGAGCAGATCCGCGCCCGCGGCTACACCACCGTGCCGCAGATGAGGCTGGGTGACCTCACTTACGACTATTATGAGGCGATCGACTTCATTGAGGCGCTGAGCAAGGCCAAGGAGCAGCCCAAGGCGGCCGCGGCCAGCATGCCGCGCTTCCTGTCGGCTGAGTTTTTGAGCGCCTACCCCGACCAGCCGGCGCATATGACGCCGCTGGGTGCCTTTACCTATTACCGCACCTACTCGCGCTATCTGCCAGAGGAGGGCCGCCGCGAGACCTGGAAGGAGACGGTCGGCCGCGCGGTGGAATACAATGTGGGCCTGGACTACAAGCACCGGCAGGCCCAGCGCCTGCCCCTGCCGATGGCCTGGCTCAAAAATGAGGCCCAGGCGCTGTTTGACAGTATCTTCAACCTGCGCCAGTTTCCCTCCGGCCGCACGCTGTGGACGGGCAACACCCTGGTGTCGGACAAGTACCCGATGAGCAATTTCAACTGCTCCTTTACCAACATCGAGAAGTGGTCCGACCTGGCCGAGCTGTTCTACCTGCTGATGCTGGGCAGCGGCGTGGGCTTCAAGTGCACGCCGCAGATGGCGGCGGGCCTGGCGCCCATCCGCACCGATGTGCAGCTGATCCTCTCGCCCTACCACCCGGTTGAGGTGGATTACCGGCTGGAGAATACTGACGCCCGCATCCTGGAAAATGGCTTTGCCAAAATCTATGTGGGCGACAGCAAGGAGGGCTGGCGCGACGCGCTGATGGCCTACTTTGACCTGCTGACCAAGCATGAGCACGAGCACATCCACACCATCAAGGTGTCCTTCAACTCCGTGCGGCCCCGCGGCGACCGGCTCAAGACCTTTGGCGGCACGGCCTCCGGCCCCGAGCCCCTGATGGAGATGTTCCAGGGCTTTGACGACGCGCTGAAGAACAAGATCGACCCCCACCTGGCCCCCATCCAGACCGACGCCAATGGCTACGGTCAGGTGCGGCCCATCCACATCCTGGACATGGGCAACCTGATCGGCTCCAATGTGGTCAGCGGCGGCGTGCGCCGCACGGCCGAGCTCTTCCTCTTTGATGTGAGCGATCAGGAGGTGCTCTTTGCCAAGTACGGCATCAACGGCTTCTGGACCCCGGAGCACCTGGCCCAGCACCACAAGGTGATGGCCAAGATGCGACAGCTGGGCATGACCATCCCTGACTGGATGCAGGGCTTTGACGCCCAGGGCAGCCAGCCCAGGCCGCGCATCGGCCACCGCAGGCTGTCCAACAACTCGGTGGGCTTTGAAAGCCAGCCGGCCCAGGACTTCATCGACCTGGTCTTCCTGATGCTGCAGCTGGATGGCGAGCCGGGCTTCATCAACCTGGAGGCCGCGGGCAGGCGGCGGGACAACATGCAGGCATCAACCCTTGCGCCGAGATACTGCTGGACAACAAGCAGCAGTGCAACCTGACCACCATCAACCTAAAGGCCTTCAGCCAGGATGGGCTGATCGCGGGTGACAGCGAGCAGCAGCTGTTGGCCGCTCAGCAGCTGTCCGTGCGGGCCGGCGTGCGCATGACACTGATCGATCTGGAGCTGCCCGAGTGGGACTTCCGCCAGAAGCGTGACCGCCTGGCCGGCTGCAGCATGACAGGCTATGAGGACGCCACCGCCCGGATGGATGGCGCCGCCCGCGAGGCGCTGCTGCACAGCCTGCGCCAGGCGGCCGACCAGGCCGCGCGGGACTATGCCCATCAGCTGCGCATCCCCACGCCGCTGCTGGTCACTACGCTTAAGCCCGAGGGCAGCCTCAGCCTGGTCGCAGGCGGCGTATCGCCCGGCCTGCACGACGCGCACGCGCCCTACTTCATCCGCCGCATCCGCATCTCCGCCGACGACGCGCTGGCCAAGGCCGCCATCGCCCTGGGCTGGCAGGTGCACCCCGAGGTGGGCACGCCGGACAATGATATCTCAAAGGCCCGCACCCTGGTGGTGGACTTCCCCATCGCCTCTGGTGCCACGCGCACCAAGGACGATGTCTCGGCGCTGGAGCAGCTGGAGCGCTACTTCATGTTCCAGCGGGCCTACACCCAGCACAACTCCTCCAACACCCTCACCGTGCGCCCCGAGGAATGGGAGCCGCTCAAGCAGCGCATCTGGGCGCAGTGGGACGACTTTGTGGGCGTCTCCTTCCTGGCGCTGGACGGCGGCACCTACCAGCTGGCGCCCTACGAGGCCATCAGCCAGGCGGAGTACGAGCGCCTGGCCGCCGCTTTCAAACCCTTCGACCCCGCGGTGCTGCAGCAGTACGAGAGCATCGGCGTCTCCGACCTGGACAGCGAAGACCCCGACTGCGCGACCGCGGCCTGTCCGGTGAGGTAGGCTGGTCAAAACCCAAGATCATTCAGCCCGAGCGGCATCACGCCATTCGGGCTGTTCTCTTTGGTACCCTTGCCTGTTTAGTTTGCTGAGTATCGCTCTGTCGCCAAATGTCGCCCGCCGATTGACCTGCGAGCGCTCCGCTGGTGCTATCCTGTGTGCAGGCGATCAAAACAAATCATCAAAAGGGGGATGGCATCATGACGCGGCAATTGGATGAAGAGAGCGTATTTTCTGAGTTTCAGGGCAAGGCGGTCGAGCTGGAGGCGCTGACAAGGCTTGGCTATGTGGACAGCAGCGCCGACAGCGCGAGACTGGGCAATACCAGCTATGTGATTACCTTGAACAACGACCTGGATGAGCCCGTCTGCCCGCCGGAGTTTGGCGTGACAAGCCGCCTGAATGAGTCCTGGTGGTCCCGCGCGGTTGAGTTCTGCGTCTGCCTGGACATCAAGGACGGCGTCATCATTGATGGCTATATCCATAAATACCGCCACCGCATGGGCGGCATATGCTTCATGCCCGGCGGCTACTATCTGGTACCCAGCCAGCAGGAGTGCCGCGTGACCAGACGGGTGCTGGCCTATCTGACGGGCGCATAAAGCCCGGAGCCCCGAAACGAAGGGCAAAAATTGCATATGTCGCAACTAGGGGG
>CAKTTM010000125.1 GCA_934615145.1 uncultured Clostridia bacterium
GCCGCGATCCACCTCGATCAGGTGGCCTTTGGACAAGATGCCCAGGCTGTGGTAGATGCGGCTCATGAGGCGGGCGATCATGGTCTTGCCGGTGCCGGGGTTGCCGGAGAAAACCATGTGCAGGCTCAGCTCCTCGACCTTGAGCTCATGCTCGCGGCGCAGCTGGTTGATCCTGACCATGTTGATCAGGCCCTCGACCTCTTTCTTGATCAGGTCAAGGCCAATCAACTGATTGAGCTCCGCCTTCAGCGCCTCGATGTCCTCCTTGGGCCGGGCTTCTTCTTTTTTCGCAGGCTCGGCGGCCTTCTCTTGTTTCTTTAGCGGCGCGTCCAGGCTTGGCACCTCCGGGTAGCCGGGCGGGGGTGTCAGCTCCGGCAGGTCTTCAATATCCTTGCGCAGGCCCCACAGGTCGTCGCCGATGCCGCGCAGGTTTTGCTGGGTCATCTCGCGGATGATCTGATTCTGCAGCCTGAGTATCTCTTCCTTGCGGGTCCTGTCGTCCATCTGCCTTGCCCTCCACTATGCTCAGTCTCTTCCCTTATTATACTATCATCGGCCGCCTGATTTCAACGCGCGGGGCGGTGCGCGGCTTGTGACGATGTGCTATAATGCCTTTGGAATACTGGACACAAAAGGAAGGTTTGTTCATGGCGAGCATCGGGCGGCACAGACGGGCCTATCGTTTCGGCCACTGGGTATTGGGCTATCCCTTTCAGTGGCTGTTTCGCTTTGCCTGCGAGCCGCTGCCGCCATTGCCCGAGCCCTGCATCGTGCTGGCTAACCACAGCATGGAGATGGACTTCCCCCTGCTGATGCGCGCCTTTCCCAGGCTGATGCACTTTGTGGCGGGGGAGAACATATTCCGCAACCCGGTGCTCAACTGGCTGCTGCGGGTGCTACATGGCCCCATCACCATCTCAAAGGCCGGCACCGACGCCAAGGCGCTGCTTGAGATGCTGCGCCGCCTGCGCGATGGGCAGAGCATCTGCCTCTTCCCCGAGGGCAATACCTGCTATGACGGCGTAACAGGGCCCATCCCCAAGGGCACCGCCGGCCTGGTGCGGGCCAGCCGCGCGCATTTGATTACCTACCGGGTGCATGGCGGCTACCTGAGCCGGCCGCGCTGGGGCTATGGCATCCGGCGGGGCAAGACCTGGGGCCGCCTGCAGGGCATCTACAGCCCCGAGCAGCTGCGCGCCATGAGCGATGAGGAAGTCAGCGCCTTGATCGCGCGCGACTTGCAGGTCGATGCCTTTCAGGATCAGGCGCCCGAGCGCATCCGCTACTTAAGCCGACGCAGCGCCCAGGGGCTGGAGCACGCGGTCTACTGGTGCCCCCAGTGCCGGCAGATAGGGCAAATGAAAGGCGAGGGCCAGCATCTGCGCTGCGGCGGCTGTCAGTTAACTGTCCGTCTGCATGAGGACGGCTTCTTTGAGCCGGGCGCGCCCTTTGCCCAGCTGCGCGACTGGTCACTGGCCCAGCGCGCGGCGCTGGCAAACATGGCGCAAAACGACGCGCCGCTGCGGCTGGCCGACCCTGGGCAGCGGCTGTGGCGCGTGATGGACGACCACAGCACTAGGCTGATCGCCCAGGGAGAGTTTGCCATGACGACGGATGGCATCCGCATTGGCGACTTCAGGCTGGCGCTACCCGACACCGCAGGCTTTGCCATCTTCCGCCGCAACCGCCTGCTGATCTCCGACCGCCAGGGCCGGCATTTCCAGCTGGACAGCATACGCGGACAGAACATGCTCAAATACAGAGACCTCTTGGAAATACTCACTGTCAAGGAGGCTGACCATGGATTACTCAAGCGCTAATACAGGCCTTTGGGGCATCTTTGTCTACCTGGGCGTCATCGCGGCACTGCTGCTGCTGGGCAATGTGCTCAACCGCAAGGTGCGCTGGGTGCGCCAGAGCCTGCTGCCGGTATCGGCGCTGGCCGGCTTCATATTGCTGATCATCCGCAACACCGGCGTGTTCCGGGTGCCCACCGAGGTGCTGGACATGATCACCTACCACGGCATCGCGCTGGGCTTTATCGCCTTGTCGCTGCGCACCGTCAAGGACAGCCGCGGCGGCAGCTATGCCTTCAAGTCTGGCGCCCTGATCGTCTCCACCTACCTGATGCAGGCGCTGGTGGGGCTGCTCATCAGCGCGCTGTTGGCCTATGCCTTCATGCCGCAGATGTTCAAGGCGGCGGGCATCCTGCTGCCCATGGCCTACGGCCAGGGCCCCGGCCAGGCCAACAATGTGGGCAGCACCTATGAGGCCCTGGGCTTCATCGGCGGGCGCAGCTTTGGCCTGTCGCTGGCGGCGGCGGGCTATCTGTCCGCCTGCCTGGTGGGCCTGTGGTACACCCGCCACCTGGTCAAGAAAAAGGGCTATGTCATCAAGGACAGCGCCTTTGTCTCCGGCTCCATCACCATGGACCGCTTTGAGGATGAGGGTGAGGTGCCGATATCGGAGTCGGTAGACCGCCTGTCCACCCAGGTGGCGCTGGTGCTGGTGACCTATCTGATCACCTACCTGGTCACCAGGGGTCTCAGCGAACTTCTGACGGCGGCGGCGCCGGGCCTTGCCCGCACGCTGACGCCACTGCTCTGGGGCTTTAACTTCATCACGGGCTCGGCGGTGGCCATGGCCGTCAGCGGCGTGCTCAAAAAATTGCGCCAGAGCGGCCTGATGACCCGGCAGTATCAGAACAACTACCTGCTCAACCGCATCTCCGGCCTGGCGTTCGACCTGATGATCGTGGCGGGCATCGCCTCCATCGACTTCGGCGATCTGCAGGGCCTGTGGACGCCCTTCCTGCTGATGGCAGCGCTGGGCGCCATCACCACCTATTACTTTGTCAAATGGCTGTGCTACAGCCTCACCCCCGGCTTCCGCGAGGAGAGCTTTGTGGCGATGTATGGCATGCTGACGGGCACCATCTCCAGCGGCATCCTGCTGCTGCGCCAGATCGACCCGGAACTGAAAACACCAGCTGCGGATCAGCTGGTGGTGGGCAGCGGCACGGGCATACTCTTTGGGGCGCCGATGCTGATATTGATTGGATTCGCGCCGCAGAGCGATCTGATGCTCTGGGTGACCATATTGCTCTGCGCGCTGTACATGGCGCTGCTGCTGGCCTTTATCTTAGGCCAACTGGATCGCAAGAAGAAGGCGCCGGAGGCCTCAAGTCAACAGTAAATAGGCCAGCAATATCACCAGCCCGATGCCAAAGAGTATCAGGCTGAAGCTCAGTGTGCGCGCCAGGCGCCGCAGGTTGTCCTGCGCGGCGTCCCAGGCGGCGGCAAAGGCGAATACATAGTGATGCGGCTCGCGCTGCGGCATGCCAAACAGGCTGCGCAGGCCGCCGGTCACGCGATCCCAGAAGCGGCCCAGCCAGGCGGTCAGGCGGTTGCCTGCGGGCACAAAGCCGGCGCCAGGGCGGCTGCGGCGCAGGAGGGTACCAACCAGCCACAGCGTCAGGCCGTCCACCAGGCTCTCCAGGAAGCGCGATATCAGGGTGGCCACCGCGCCCAGCGCCTTAGCCAGATGCTCCACCGCGTCCATCGCGCGGGCCAGGCCTGTGCCCAGGGTGACGGTGAGCTTCAGCAGCGGGCGGTAGACCGCCTCCTCCAGATCCAGCCACTGGGGCCAGCGGTTGACATAGTGGGGGAGGCCCTGGGCGTCATGTGCGATCAGCCAGCGGCGCACCACGAACAGATAGGTGAGGATGCCCACCACCCAGGACTTGGCGCCGCCCACGACATTGACCATGGCCAGGTAGTGCACCTCGTGCGCCGGCGGATGCGCCAGCAGGAAGGGCAGTGCCTTCAAGGCCAGGGGATCCATGCTGAGATTGGGCCAGAGGCCGATCAGGAAGAGAAGCAGCGCGCTGCCGCCCAGGGCGACGGCGGCCATGGGCTTCATGCTGCGGCCCATCTGCTCGTACTCGGCTTGGCGGGTGGGGTGCTTTTCGATGAAGATGGCGACGAAGAGCTTGATCATATAGGCCATGGTGATGCCGCCGGAGATGATGAAGACCCACTCCGCCGCGATGTACCAGAAGGCGGATTGGCTCAAGTGCTGCAGGTGGACGATGTACTCCACAATGGCCTCGTGCAGCAGTGTCTTTGAGGCGTAGCCGCTGAACAAGGGCAGGCCGCTGATGGAGGCCGCGCCCACCAGGAAGCAGGCCATCAGGCCCCACTTGCCCCGGCCAAAGCCGCGGATGTCGTTGAGGGCCAGCTGATGCAGGTTGATATAGACCACGCCCGCCGCCATGAAGAGCACCAATTTGATCAGGCTGTGGTTGAGCATGTGCAGCACCGTGCCCATGGCGGCCAGCGCGTTGTGCTCGCTCAACAGGCCCTGCATGCCAATGCCCACCAATATGAAGCCTATCTGGCTCATCGAGCTGCAGGCCAGGGTGCGCTTGAGATCAGTGGAGAACAGCGCCAGCAGCGCGCCCAGCAGCATGTTGATCAGCCCTACCACCAGCAGTAGATTGCCCCAAAGCAGGTCGCCAAAGAAGAGGCGGCTGGAGATGACCAGGATGCCAAAGATGCCCACCTTGGTCAGCACGCCAGACAGCAGCGCGCTGGCAGGCGCGGGCGCCACCGGGTGCGCCTTGGGCAGCCAGACATGCAGGGGGAACATGCCCGCCTTGGCGCCAAAGCCGGCCAGTATCAGAGCGCCTGGCAGGTAGAGCTTTTCGCGCGGCAGGGCAGCGGACAGCTGGGCCAGCTGGTCAAAGTTGAGCCTGCCCAGCTCCTTGTGCAGCATCATCAGGCCCATCAGCATGGTCATGCCGCCCAGGATGGCGATGGCCACATAGGTCTGCCCCGCGCGGCGGGCGCCTGGCGTCTCCTCGTGGATGACCCAGCAGTAGCTGGTAAAGGACAGGATTTCAAAGAAGAGGAAGGCCGTGATCAGGTCGTCCGACAGGAAGACGCCGACAGTGGCCCCCATGGTCAGCAGCGTGTACATGCAGTAGCGGCCCTGGCTGTGGCCGTGGGCCATGTACTGCGGCGTGAGTAACGAGGTCATCAGCCACATGAAGCTGGCCACCGCGGCATAGAGCGCGCGGAAACCATCGGCCTTCAGATGGATGCCGTAGCCAAGGGCACTCGGCATCGAGAAGGCCAGGGCCTGATCGCCACCCAGCAGGTATAGCCCTGCCGCCAATTCAATGGCTGTTACCGCGATCATCAGCGCGTAGGCATGGCTCAGGCGCTTCTTGGCCAGCAGCATGCTCAGCGGCCCTGCGGCCAGGGGCAGCGCCACCATCAGGGGCAGTATCCATGTCATATCCACAGCACCTCCCCTACATCGCGCCCATGGCGACAGTGTTCAGCCAGCTGGATAGCGGGCTGCTGTAAAAGCTCAGGCCCAGTATCAATACCGACAGGAAGACCAGGCTGACGCGGAAGCTGTTCTCCACCCGGTCGATGGTCAGCGTTTCTGGCGGGCGTCCGGTATACATCAGCACCGAGGGCACCATCAGGTAGCCCGCCGTCAGCAGCGCGCCGATCAGCAGCGCCGCCAGGCCCAGCATCGGCAGCCAGCCACCCAGGCGCACGCCGGCCAGGGCCAGCGCCCACTTGCTGATAAAGCCGATCAGCGGCGGTATGCCCGTCATCGCCAGGCTGCCCAGTGTAAAGATGGCGGCATAGAGGGGCAACTGCGCGTTGATGCCGCGCAATTGCTGCACATGGTTGACATGGGCGCGCTCTTTGAAGACGCCGGCCGTCATGAACAGCGTGATCT
>CAKTTM010000126.1 GCA_934615145.1 uncultured Clostridia bacterium
GCGCTGTCCTTGCTCAATGCCTTGTCCAGGCGCTAGCGGTCCATGGATTCATCCCCCTTGACATAGATTCTCACTAATATTACTATTAGTAATATCATGTTACCCCGGTCCAAGCGACCTAAACTGGAGGAGGCACCACTTTGGAGTATGCTTTGCTGGGCTTGCTGCTGCGTGATGACCTGACCATCTATCAGATGAAAAAGATATTCGAGCTGAGCTTTTCCATGGTCTATGGGGACAGCTACGGCTCGCTGCAGTCCGCCCTCAAGCGCGCGATGGCCAAGGGCTGGATCGACAAGGAGGCCTTTGAGGGCGCCGGCCGCAGGAAGATGCCCTACCGCATCACCCAGGCCGGGCGGCAGCGCTTCTTTGACTGGATGATGGAGGAGATACCAGCGGGCAAGCTGGAGACCACCGCGCTGACCAAACTGTACTTCCTGGGTGAGCTGAAGCACTCGCAGCGCCTGCAAGTGCTTAAGCATATACAGCAGCTGGCAGCTCAGCTGCGCCAGATCATGCTCGGCGTCCATGAGCTCAACGCGCCCTGGCACGACAGCGCTGAGCCCTGGGTGCGCTACAGGCTGAGCATGCTGGACTATGCCCTGGTGCAGGTGGAGGCCTCGCTGCAGTTCTTTGACAGGCTTCTGACGCGTGAGCAGGCTCAGGCAGAGTGACATTGCCAGCAGGCGACAAGGCCCCCGGCGTGATGCCAGGGGCCTTGCTCGTGTATCGTGATTGCTTAGTCTGTCTTTTCTCCGCTTAACTCCTCCGCCGATATCGCGGCGCCCTTTCTGCGCTTGCGCAGGGCCTGGGTCAGCAGGAATTCGATCTGCCCGTTGAGTGAGCGAAAGTCATCCTCAGCCCAGGCCACCAGATCCCTGTGCAGGCTGGGGCTCAGGCGCAGGATCAGCTGCTTCTTGCCCTTGTCCTGGTTCATCCCATCCATCGTCAGTAGATTGACCCGCTGTTAACAATGGGCTGCACATCGCGGTTGCCGCAGAGCACCACCATCAGGTTGGCCACCATCCGGGCCTTGCGCTCCTCATCCAGATGCACCACATCGTTTTGCGCCAGCTTTTCAAGGGCCATCTCCACCATGCCGACGGCGCCGTCGACGATTATCATCCGCGCGTCCACCACCGCCGAGGCCTGCTGGCGCTGCAGCATCGCCGCCGCGATCTCCGGCGCGTAAGCCAGGTGGGTGATGCGCGCCTCGATGATCTCCAGGCCCGCGATCTCCACGCTGCCCTGCAGCTCGTTTTTGAGCTTCTCAGCCACTTCGCTGCTGGAGCCGCGCAGCGTCATCTCCTCGCCGTCCTCGGCCGTGTCATAGGGATAGAGCCTGGCAATGTTGCGCAGCGCGCTGTCGCACTGTATGGACAGGTAGGTGATGAAGTTGTCCACATTGAAGACCGCCTTGGCGGTGTTGACCACCCGCCAGATCACCACCACACCGATCTCCACAGGGTTGCCCAGCTTGTCGTTGATCTTTTGCTTGTTGTTGTTGAGCGTCATCACCTTGAGCGATATCGCCTTGCTGAGCGGCGCCTTGATCTTGATATTCTCGCCATCCTTGCTGGCCTGTATCATGGCGCTGCCGCTCTCATCCACGCCCTCGGGCCCGCCGGCGGCCGGGTTGAACCGGGCCGTGAAGGGGTGTACATAGAAGAAACCGTTGTGGCGGATGGTGCCGTAGTACTGGCCAAACAGCGTCAGCACGATGGCCTCCTGAGGCTTGACGATCTTCAGCCCCAGCATGGGGACCCATCCAAAGAGTATGATCAGTATCCCCAGCACCAGCAGCAGGATGCCCAGTGTCGAGTTGCCGTCTCCATCCAGGGTGATGCCGCCAAAAATGACCAATGCGATCCCCAGCGCGTAGGCCATCAGCCCCAGCGCCAGCATCGCAAAGCCGCTCCTGGGCCTGAGTACCTTCTCCTCATAGATGCCGTTCATGTTCCTCACCTCCCTCCAGTTGTTGATATCATAATAGTATCACATTGATTTTATGTCAAGCACTTCACAAAGATTTTACACAAGCTTTTTTGCTCAGCAAAAAGACCCGCGGTGCCAAGGCATGGCAGCCGCGGGTCTCCTGTGTATCAGGTCTAATTGCCGCCCACGGTAAAGTCGGGCGCGGGGCTGGGCTCGGGCGTCAGCACCGGGGGCACAGGGGTGGGGGCTGAGGCCAGCGCCTGCTCGTACATCAGCGTCAGCGTCTTCTTGTCCGCGGTGCCACTCCGGGAGAGCTTGTTCTCGCCCTGGTACTTCTTCAGCGCGTCGCGCGTGCCCTCGCGGAACTGGCCGGTGATGGCGCCCTGATAGTAGCCAAGCTCCTTGAGCCTGCTCTGCAACCAGTGGACATCCTCGCCCTCGCTGCCGACTTTGAGTGTGCGCATCTCTAGGGAGGGGATCAGGCCGGTCTGATAGACCGGGCTTTGCGTGGGCGCAGGCGTGGCATTGTGCATGCCGCTTGACTGGTTGAAGCTGCCCGGCCGGTTGGCGTACTTGAGCTCCGGGTCCTTGGGCGCGTCCTCATGGATCCAGACCTCCACGCCCGCCTTGATGTTATCGTATATCCACTTGGCGTCCTGTATCGTCAGCCGGATGCAGCCATGCGAGGCCGGCTTGCCCAGCGCCCTGACCGAGCCCATGTTGATGCTGCGGTTAGAGCTATACAGGAAGGAGTGGAAGGCGATGCTGGGGTTGATGCGCGTCCAGTACTGCGCCAGCCCGCCGCCCCAGGTGGGGAAGGTGGCCCAGCGGGCGCGCCTGCCGTTGAGCGTCCAGGTGCCCACATCGCTTGGGTACTTGGCCGTGCCGGTGGAGGCGGTGAATATCTTGTGCAGGTCGGTGAATTCCAGGTTCTCATCGCGCCTGAATACCTTGATCAGCTGGTTGTTGACATCCACCTCAATAAAGTAAGGGATGGGCGTGGGCGCCAGCGTCGGCTTGGGCTGGCCGCCCGGGCGCACCACATCGCCTGCGAACATGGCCTGCCAGGTCAGCTCATCCACTGAGCCCGACTGCTCCAGGCCATTCATGCGCTGGAACTCCTTGACGGCGGCCTGCGTATGCTTGTAGTAGCCGCTGGTCACCTTCCGGTCGAAGAAGCCCAGGTAGAGCAGCTGCTCCTGCGCGCGGGCTACGCCCTTGCCCTGGCTGCCGTAGGACAGCTTGCCAGGGAAGTTGGTATCAGGCGGCGTGGTGGGCGCAGGCACCGGCGTGGGGGTGGCGGCAGGGTCGGGGGTGGGTGCCGCGATGTCGTCGGAATAGAGCTTCTCCAGCGTCTTCACATCGGCCTTGCCGTCACTGTTCAGGCCGTTTTCCTTCTGAAAGTTCTCGACTGCCGCCAGGGTGGCGTCCAGATAGTTGCCGCTCACCTGGCCCCAATAGTAGCCAAGCTCGCTGAGCCTGGTCTGCAATTGCTTGACATCGTCGCCCCTGTCGCCCCGCTGCAGGGGGCGCCTGGCGTCACCATAGATGATCTCCAGCGTCTCCAGGTCAGCGGCCCCGGTCTCCTGCAAGCCGTAGGCGGCCTGCACAGCGCGGATGGCCTTGGCGGTCACCTCGGCATAGGTGCCGCTGACGGGGCCGGTATAGTAGCGCAGCTCGCGCAGGCGCGTCTGCAATGCCTTGACATCATCACCCTTGTCCCCCGCCTTCAGCGGCCGGGCCTCACTGGTCACGGTCACGATGTTGGGGCCGTCAGGGTTGTCCAGGGGGATGGATTCCTGCCCCAGGCCAGGCAGCGTCTGCAACAGCAGCAGGCCCACCAGCAACAATACAAATAAGCGCTTCATTTCCGCCCTCACTTCCTGATGATAGGGCACTATTGTAATAGTTATGAAATACTATTGCAAGTTTTGTTGTGTAAACTTTTCAGTTTCGTCACGAATAGCCCGCCAAATGGACGGGCTATGCATGGGATCTCCTATTGTTTTGTTAGGCCTGCTTTTCCTCGCCGGCCAGCTTCTGACCCAGCAGCACGCCCATCATGGAGGCCATCATCAGGCCGCGCGTCCAGCCGCTGGAGTCACCCAGCGCGTAGAAGCCCTGTATGTTGGTGTTGAGCTGCTCATCCATCTTAACGCGGTTGGAGTAAAACTTGAGCTCCGGCGAATACAGTAGCGTCTCCTGCGAAGCAAAGCCAGGCACCACGGCGTCCATGGCCTGTATGAAGTTGACGATGTTGGTCATGGCGCGGTAGGGCATGGCGGCGGTGATGTCGCCGGCCACGGCGTCGGGCAGCGTGGGGCGCACATTGGAGCGCAGCAGCTCCTTCTCCCAGGTGCGCTTGCCGTCCAAAATATCGCCAAAGCGCTGCACCAGTATCTGGCCGTTGGCCAGCATGTTGGTCAGCTCGCCCACCTTCTGCGCGTAGGCGATGGGCTGGTTGAAGGGATAGGTAAAGTTGTGGCTGCAGAGGATGGACAGGTTGGTGTTGCGGCTCTTGCGCTCCTTGTAGCTGTGGCCGTTGACGACCGCCAGGTTGTTGTCATAGTTCTCCTGGCTGACAAAGCCGCCCGGATTCTGGCAGAAGGTGCGCACCTTGTCGCGGAAGGGCTTGGGATAGCCCACCAGCTTGCTCTCATAGAGCGCCTCGTTAACCTCTTCCATCACCTCATTGCGCACCTCGACCCTGACACCGATGTCCACGGTGCCGGGCTGGTGGGCGATGTTGTGCTTCTCACATATTTTCTCCAGCCAGTCTGCCCCACGCCTGCCGGTGGCCACCACGGTGGTGGCCGCCCTGATCTCCATCTCACCGCCGCCGCGCGCCTTTTCCACCTGGACGCCCAGGCAGTGTGAGTTATCCAGTATCAGGTTGGTGCAGTTGTAGCCAAAGAGAATCTCCACCCCGTGCTCGATCAGGTAGTTCTGTATCGCGCCGTAGAGCTCCTGCGCCTTCTCAGTGCCCAGGTGGCGGATGGGGCAATCCACCAGCTGCAGGCCCGCCTGGATGGCCCGCGTCCTGATCTCCTTGATCTTGTCGGTGGCCTCCAGGCCCTCCACGCGGTCCTCCGCGCCAAAGTCAAGGTAGATGCGGTCGGTATAGTCGATCATCTGCTGGGCCCTCTGCTCGCCCAGCAGCTCGGGCAGCTGGCCGCCCACCTCATAGGACAGCGACAGCTTGCCATCCGAAAAGGCGCCCGCGCCCGAAAAGCCCGTCGTGATATGGCAGTAGGGCTGGCAGTTGACACAGCGGCCGATCTTGTCCTTGGGGCAGTGGCGCTTCTCAATGGGAGAGCCCTTCTCCACCATGACGATGTGCTGCTTGCTGCCCTGGCGCAGCATCTCCAGGGCGGTAAAAATGCCGGCCGGGCCGGCGCCGATAATCACCAAATCGCAGGTCATATTTTCCTCCAGGGGATATGTATCTATCCTAGCCCATCATAGGTCACGGGGGGCGGAAAGTCAATTCTCCGGCAGGCCTTGTTCACAGGGCAGACAAAATCCAGCCCCTGTTTGTTACGAATAACGGTTGACGTGGCGGCCTGTGCCGCGTTATAATGGTGGCACGGTCGCCATCCGTCGTGATAAGCGGCGTTAGCCAAGGCGAGATGTGCGAAGGGAGGGAAAGAAGTGTCAGAAGTCCGTTTGAAAGAGAACGAAACGCTGGAGAGTGCTCTGAAGCGTTTCAAGCGTCAATGTGCCCGCTCGGGGGTTTTGGCGGAGGTGCGCAAGCGCGAGCATTACGAGAAGCCCAGCGTCAAGCGCAAGAAG
>CAKTTM010000127.1 GCA_934615145.1 uncultured Clostridia bacterium
CTGTCTTTGCTGATCAAGCCCGTCTCCGGCGCCTGCAACCTGCGCTGCAGCTATTGCTTTTACCGCGATGAGATGGACAGCCGCGAGGAGGCCGACCGCGGCCGCATGAGCCTGGCCAGCCTGGACAAGCTGCTGCGCCGGGCCTTCATCTACGCCGAAGGCGGCCTGTCGCTGGCCTTTCAGGGCGGTGAGCCCACCCTGGCCGGCGCCGGCTTCTACGAGGCGCTGATGGCGCTGGAAAAGAAGTACAACACCCGCGGCGTTCGCGTGCAGCACGCGCTGCAGACCAATGGCTATGTGCTCAGCGACCAGCTGATCGATGTGCTGAAAAAAGGTGACTTCCTCATCGGCGTCTCCATCGATGGCACCCAGGCCATCCATGACAGCCGCCGCGTGGACGCCCGCGGCCAGGGCAGCTACGCCCAGGTGATGCAAAACCTGCAGCGCCTGCGCGACCGGCAGGTCAACTACAATGTCTTGACCGTGGTCGATGCCGCCGTCGCCGCCGAGCCCGAGCTCGTCTACCGCGCGCTGCGCCCGCATGGCTACCTGCAGTTCATCCCCTGCCTGGACGCGCTGGACGGCAGCACGCACCAGGGCTCGCTGACCGCCCAGGCCTACGGCCACTTCCTGATACAGACCTTCCGCCTCTACGCGCAGGATTTCAGGAACGACACCTTCACCTCGGTGCGCAACTTTGACAACTGGCTCAACATGCTCTCCGGCGTGCCGCCTGAGCTATGCGGCATGCGCGGCGTCTGCGGCCCCAACTACTTGGTCGAAGCCGATCTGTCCGTCTACCCCTGCGACTTTTACGCCCTGGACGAGTGGCGCCTGGGCAGCGCCGACACGCAGAGCTTTTTCGCGCTGGCAAAGAGTGAAGCCGGCCAGCGCTTCATCGATAGCTCCCGCCCGGTGATGGATCAGTGCAAGACTTGCCAGTGGCTGGAGCTCTGCCGCGGCGGCTGCCGCCGCGACCGCGAGCCCGCCGTCGGCCTCAACCGCCTCTGCGAGGGCTTTCAGATGTTTTTCGAGAACTGCCACGAGGAGATGAAGGCGCTGGCCCAGATGCCGCCGCCCAGGATGCCAAGGCAGTATTAAAAATGAGCCAAAGCTGAAAATCTGCGGGATGGGATAATGGCGCTAACCCTTTGCGCCATTTCTATGCCAGTCTTCTGCTTGTTTTGACTGGTCGCTTCAGAAAATAAGAACAGAGGATTTGCGTATACCTTGCTCAGGCTCTCGCCTGAAACCAGGCCTTCGCGTCCCTGATATCCTGCTCCATCTGCAGGCGCAGCTCATCCTTGCTGTCAAACTTGAGCTCCGGGCGCAGATAGTGCAGATACTCCACAATGATGGGCCGGCCGTAGAGGTTCTCATCAAAATCGAGCAGATAGACCTCCACCGTGGGCTCGCCCTCGGGCAGGGTGGGGTGGAACCCCTGGCTGAGCACCGCGGGCTCCACGCGGCCGGGCTCATCGGCAAAGCGCACCTGCGCCACATAGACGCCATTATCCACGGCCTGGCCGTGCTCGGGCTTGGGCAGGTTGGCGGTGGGCACCCCCATGGTGCGCCCCAGCCCCTTGCCCCGGATCACATGGCCCTCAACTGTATACAGCGGCTCCATCCTGGCCTCCCATCGATAGTCTTTCAGCAGGATAGCCCGCAGCGACCCCGCCTGTCAAGCCACGAAAAATGCAGGGCAAGTACAGGGTGGGCGCTTCATTTTCGTCAGGCGTTTGGCTAAGATGGGACATCTGACGACAAAGGGGGGAGGACGAGGGATGCCCAAACGCGCGCTGAAGGCGGCCTTTCCCCGCACGCTGCCGGTGATGGCGGGCTATCTGGTGCTGGGCTTTGGCTTTGGGGTGCTGCTGGTCAGCCGGGGCTACTCCTGGCTCTGGGGGCTGCTGATGAGCCTGCTCATTTACGCGGGCTCGATGCAGTTTGTGGCCATCGACCTTTTGACCAGCGGCGCCACGCTGATCGCCTCCGCGCTGATGACACTTCTGATCAACGCGCGGCACCTGTTCTACGGCCTGTCGATGCTGGAGGAATATAAGAACACCGGCCTCAAGAAGCCCTATTTGATCTTCGCGCTGACGGATGAGACCTACTCATTGGTCTGCCGGGGCGAGGTGCCAGAGGGCATCGACAAGGGCTGGTACTACTTTTTCATCTCCGCGCTCAATCAGCTCTACTGGGTGCTGGGCAGCCTGTCGGGTGCCCTGGTGGGCGAGCTGTTCCGCTTTGACGCCAGGGGGGTGGAGTTCTCGATGACGGCGCTGTTCGTGGTCATCTTTACCCAGCAGTGGCTGGACTCGCGCGACCGCAGGCCGGCGGTGATCGGTCTGATCAGCGCGCTGATCTGCCTGCTGGTCTTTGGCCCGGCGAACTTCATACTGCCCTCGATGGGGCTGATACTGCTGCTGCTGGCCCTGTTCCGCCGCCGGCTGGACGCGCAGGAGGCCGCCTGATGCACACCCTGCTGCTGATCCTGACGGTGGCCGCCAGCACCGCGCTGATACGCTTTGCGCCCTTCCTGCTCTTCCCGCCGGGGCGCCCGACGCCCGCCTTCATACAGTACCTGGGCCGGGTGCTGCCCTACGCCGCTATCGGCATGCTGGTGGTCTATTGCCTCAAGGCGGTCGATCTGAGCGCGCCGCCCTTTGCCCTTGCCGAGATCGTATCGGTGGCGCTGGTGGTGCTCAGCTACATCTGGCGGCGCAACACATTGCTCAGCATCCTGCTGGGCACGCTGTGCTATATGGCTTTCGTACAGTTCGTGCTATAATGCAGGCAGCAACATATTGATCAGGAGGCTTATATGATACGCGTCACCGTATGGAATGAGAATGTGCATGAGACCGAGGTGCCCGAGGTGGCCGCCATCTATCCCAAGGGCATACATGGCTGCATCCAGGACTTTTTGAAGGCGGCAGGTTACGCGGCCGGCACCGCCACCCTGCAGCAGCCCGAGCACGGCCTGACGGAGGAAGTGCTGAACAACACCGATGTGCTGATCTGGTGGGGCCATACCGCGCACGAGCTGGTGGACGACAAGATCGTGCAGCGCGTGCACAGCCATGTGATCGCGGGCATGGGCCTGATCGTGCTGCACTCGGGCCACGCCAGCAAGATATTTAGAAAGCTCATGGGCTCGCCCACCGGGCGCCTCAAATGGCGCGAGGCCGGCGAGCAGGAGATACTCTGGGTCATCGAGCCCAACCACCCCATCGCCAAGGGGCTGGATGATCACTTCATCATCCCCCATGAGGAGATGTACGGCGAGCGCTTTAATATCCCCGCACCTGACGAGCTGATCTTCATCGGCTGGTTTGAGGGCGGCGAGGTCTTCCGCTCCGGCTGCTGCTATCGCCGTGGCCGCGGCCGCGTGTTCTACTTCCAGCCTGGGCACGAGACCTTTCCCATCTATCATCAAAAGGAGATCCAGCAGGTCATCACCAACGCCGTCAGCTGGGCAGCACCCCATGTCAAGGTCGTCCCCGGCAGCGAGGATGTCAACTTCACCCCCAACAAGCCCATCATGCCGCTGCGCGACACCGGCTTCAAGGCGGTGGAGGGGCTGCACGACAGGAAAGAGAAGGAATCATGAGCCAGCAAAAGATGATCACTGGCGTACACCACACGGCGCTGCGCCCCACCAGGGACAACCTGGCGCGCACAATAGCCTTCTACACCCAGGTGCTGGGCTTTGAGAAGGTGCGCGACCTGAGCCTGCAGACCAAGGACGGCCTGGTGCTGGGCGCGATGCTGGACAGCGGCGACGGCAGCCTGGTGGAGGTCTTTGGCAATGGCGACAGCGACGAGACCAGGCTGGGCACGGTGGCCCATATCTGCTACCGCGCCCAGGATGTGCCCGCGGTGATGGCCGCGGCCGCCCAGGCCGGCTACCCGCCAACTGATCCCAGCGGCCAGCCGCGCGAGAGCGTCTATGAGGATGTGGTGCTCTCGCAGGATCCGCCCTATGTGCTGCGCGTGGGCTTCATCCAAGGCCCCTGCGGTGAGATCATCGAGTTCGCGCAGGAGCTTGCCGGATAGGGCAAGTGGCTCGAGCCGATTGTTTCATACTTCATTGGCCCGGGTGGGCAGGAACCCGCCCGGGCCTTGCCCGTTGACAGGGCAGCGTTCACACTCATATTTCATCGACAAGGAGCCAGCCATGAACCCGACCATCGCCCGACAGCTTGAGCACCGTACCATCCGAGAGTTCACCGATCAGCCGGTGCCGCCGCAGATGCTGCGGCAGGTATTGGCCGTGGCCATCCACACGGCCAGCTCCACCCATATGCAGGCCTGCAGCATGATCCGCATCACGGATGCGGCGCTGAAGGCCCAGATCGCCCTCATCTGCAAGCAGCCCTATGTGGCCCGCCTGCCGGAGTTTGTCATCTTCATCGTCGATACCTACCGCAACCAGCGCATCGCCCAGGCCCAGGGCGAGCCGGGGCCGGCCGCCAGCGACATGAACATGTTCACCCAGGGCTTTACCGATGCCTGCCTGGCCGCGCAGAACATGTGCAACGCCATTGAGAGTCTGGGCATGGGCGCCTGCTACTTCGGCTCGATCTTGAACGATGTGCCGCGCCTGATTGAGCTTTTACAGCTGCCCCGGCTGACCTTCCCTGTGGTCGGCCTGGGCTTTGGCTGGCCCGCCCAGGCGCCGCAGCTCAAGCCCCGGCTGCCGCTGGACATCCGCCTGATGGAGAATGGCTACCAGGCGCATGAGGATTATCTGGGCCTGATTGCCGACTACGACAAAGAACTGGCGCAGTATTACGACCTGCGCGACACCTCCCGCAGGGTGGACAGCTTCTCGCTGCAGGCGGTCAAGAAGCTGAAGGAAAGCGACCCCGCGCGGGATCAGATCGTGCGGCATATAAGGGAGCAGGGCTTTGAGCTCAAGCTGTAGGTAGTGCCTTTTCCAAAGTGCCTTCGGATGCTCAGGAGGAATAAGCTATGGATATTGAATCAGTGTGGCGAAACATCAGAATCCATGAGGGTGAAGAATTTCATACCGTCAGTGGGCTTCCATTCACCTATGCAGTTGTTGGAAACATCCTTGTTCCCAGCAGAACGAATTACTCTCTGGGAAAATCTGAAGTTGAAAAAGTCATGAGCATGATGCCTGTCAAAGGGCCTGGCAGCATTAGCCGCTTGGTTCGGGGATCAAGCTATCTGTTTGCGCTGCTCACCGATAGCAGAATAGCAGGAACTGCCGAGCGATAGCAGGATATCCTGCTCACCTCATCATCTCCTGTATACTCTGCGCGATCACCTCTGCCGCCAGCCCGCTGCCCAGGGGCGAGGCGTGGCCGCCATCCCTGTCATAGAGCTCGACCTCAGGATGCGCCAGGCGATAGGCCTGCCAGCGCTCGCCCACGGGGGCGACGGGGATGTTGAGTTCCTTTCCCAGCGTCTCATAGCGCTCGGACATATGGGCCTGATAGCCCTCATCGCCCTTGCGGGCCCAGGTCTGGTACAGCATGGGTCTGGCGCCCGCCTGCTCGCACCAGGCGCGGATGCGCCGGGCGCCCGCCGCCATGTCGGCCCGCTCACCCATCGGGTGGGCGCGGTGCTGCAGCACCACCACATCATATCCGCCGTAGAGTATGTTGAAGCGGGTCTGCTCCTCCTCCATGTGGTAGTCAAGGCCCACGCCGCCCTTGGCCCGCATGGTCACCTGGGCGT
>CAKTTM010000128.1 GCA_934615145.1 uncultured Clostridia bacterium
GGATGGCATCGCCCAGCGATACCCAGAACGGATAGAGCGCTGAGCTGGCGGGGGGCGCTGCGAACAACCAAAACTTGGTCGAAGCGGCGGCGGTGGCAGGCATGAAGATGCCAACCATCAGGCAAAGGGTCAGTACGAGAGTTAGTAGCTTTTTCATGGTCTTGTCTCCCTTTCTATATTCAGCACCGCCATAGCGGATAACTGCATCGGTTTTGTTCAGATGTCCAGGAAGGTAATGCAGGTTGGGCTCTCGGTTAGGATGGTCTGGTCTGCAAAGGTTAGACGGCCGCTATCCATATGGTAGTCAAAGACCCTGATCGTGTCACTGTCCTCGTTGGCGACCAGGAGCTGATTTCCCTCAGGGGAAAAGCACATAAAGCGCGGAGTCTGACCCAAGCAGTGCAGATTATCATGGGTATACAGGTAGCCAGTATGCTGATCGATACGAAACACGCTGATGCTGTCATGCAAACGATTCGACACCAGGGCATGACGGCCGTCCGGTGATACCAGCATCGCGCTGGCCTGGCCCGGTCCGGTATAGGTGTCAGGCAGGACAGGCAATACCTGCAAAGGCTCCAACAGACCCTGCTCCTGATCAAAAGCGAAGTATACGATGGTGTTGTCCTTCTCGTTGACCAGGTAGGCCCAGTGGTCATTTGGATGCATCGCGATGTGACGAGGTTCGGCGTACTCTCGCGCTTTCCAACACTGCGTCAGCTTCAGGCTGCCATCTGGCTTAGGCCTCAGCACATTGACCTCGGCATAGCCCACCACGCGACCCTGTGCTGGTGCAAAGAGGTAGTTATGGTTGTGACTAAAAAGACATTGATGAACATGAGAAATAGTCTCGCCGCTTTTTCCGGGCGCGCGAAAGCGATGTAGGGCCTGCCCCAAACCGCCATCAGGCCGGCGAGGCAGGACATGGACACTGCCGCCCTGAAGGCTTGCGACATAGACGAAACGATTCTCCTTATCAACTGTGATAAAGACGGGATTGCGGCCTTCGATGCTCAGCTTGTTGATCAGACTTAGCTTTCCATCCCTTTGGTCAATGGCATAGGCGGACACCTCATAGCCATCGCCATGGACGCTATACAGGTACCTTCCGGTCTGATCGAGGCACTGATATGAAGGGTTCTGCAAATCCAACAGCTGTCTCTCTTCCCAAACACCTCGGTCAGAGATACCATAGACCTTCAGACCCTTGCCGCGTGCGTTTCTTTCGCGCGTGGTGCGGCAGCCGACATAGGCAATTCTCATTGTTGTCTCTCCTTGACTATCGGGGGATGAAGACTGTACCTTCCATGATACGACGCGCCGTGCGCTGCACCGCGACACCCTCGACAGCGTACTCCTCACCTTGCCTGCTCATCTGGGGATAAACTGTCATCACGCCGCTGGGATGTCCCAGGCGAAGGGCTTGCTTACGCTGTGGCAAGCTTCCAGCAATCTGACTGACGATACTGCCTTCCAGATAGGCAGCCACGGCACAGGCAGTAGCACTTGTCAGCGGGGAAGCTTTATGGCACTTGAAAACGGACATGATACGGAAACTGGCATCCATCATCTCCGGGGTCACAGGCTCTCCCATCAGATCTGTATAGGAGATTGGTGAGGCGCACAGAGCAATCTTTGGAATAGAGGGTTTGAGCTGGGTGGCCTCTTGCACGGTACTAACCAGGCCACAAAGCACCGAGGCTTTGGCGCGTATCTGCTCCAATCTGTCACACAGTAACTGATTGGCGTTGATGTCCTCCGGCATTTCGTTGCCCAGGACACCCAAATCGCTGGCCCGCACGATGACCAGAGGGCCAGAGACATCCAGGATGGTGGCCTCTATATCGCCCAGATCATCAACTGCGATTGGGTCAATCACCCGGCCCGTGGGCAAGAGTTTGCCTGTCAGGGCACCAGCAGGGTTAAGGAAATTGACCTTGATTTCGCCGGCAGTGCCATCAATGCCGGCAATGCGGCAGTCGCCATCGTTGTTGAGCTTGCCATTCTTGACCGGCACTTCCACATTGATACGCTTGTCGGTGTTGAGATTATACTGTCTGACAAGCGTTGTGGGCTCACTGATGTGGTCAATCAGGCCTTCCTCGATGGCGAAAGGGCCCACGGCGCTGGTCATATTGCCACAGTTGGCGGAGTAATCGACCTGATTCTTGCCCACGACCACCTGACCAACCAGGTAATCTACATCACAGTCCGGGCGATAGCTGCGGCTGACGATCAGTATCTTGTTGTTGGAAGATACTGTGCCGCCCATGCCATCAATCTGCTTGGGATCGGGGTTGCCCATGCACTGAAGGAAGATGTCGTCCCAGAGTGCCTGATCCTCTGGCAAGTCATCCTTGCGGAACATCAGCCCCTTGCTGGTCCCACCGCGCATATAAACGGTCTTGAATTGACGCATACGCTACCCCCTCAGGCCAATTTGCCAATGGTCTCAATCAGGTAATCAGTGAACTCTTTTGTGGTGGCGCCGTCCTTGTCGGTGGTGATCCGGATTGCCTTTTCAGTGCGGGTGCAGATGTCCAGTGCCTTGTCCAGCTTGGCGCTGCGGTCAGCATAGCCGATGTGGGCCAGCATCATGCCAACAGCTCGGATCAGGCTGCAGGGGTCTGCATACTGCGCTCGGTTGTGGGCGATCAAGTATGGCGCAGTGCCGTGGATGGCTTCGAACAGGGCATACTCGTCGCCGATGTTGGCGCTGCAGGCGGTGCCAAGGCCACCCTGATGCTCAGCCGCGATATCTGTGATGATATCGCCATAGAGGTTGGGCATCACGAACACCTGCAAACCCTGGCTGAACTCCTTGTCCATCATCTTGGCCGCCATGGCGTCCACCAGGCGCTCCTCGATGTTGACCTCAGGGTACTCCTTGCCCACCTCGCGCACCACCTTGATGAAGTTGCCATCCACCAGTTTGACAATGTTGGCCTTGGTGACGATGGTCAGGTTGTTCTTGCCGTTTTTGCGGCAGAACTCAAAGGCTGCGCGGGCAATGCGCTCAGTGCCCTGCCTGGTCTGCACCTTGAAGTCGATGGCCAGGTCATCATCCACCTGGATGCCCTTGTCGCCCCAGATGTACTCACCCTCGATATTCTCGCGGAAGAAGGTCCAGTCGATGCCCTTGTCTGGCATGGTGATGGGGCGCACTGCGGCAAAGAGATCCAGACCACGGCGCAGCAGGCTGTTGGCACTGGTGAGGTTGGGCCACTCGTCCCCCGCGCGCGGTGTCACAAAGGGGCCCTTGACTAAGGCGTCACAGGCCTTGCAAGCCGCCAGCACATCGTCTGGCAGCGACTGCATCAGCTCTGCCCTGCGCTCGATGGTCATGCCCTCGATGATCTTGACCTGCACCTTGTCGGACTTGATCTCTTCAGGGATCAACGCCCCCAATACGCGCAATGCCTGCTTGGTGATCAGGGGACCGATGCCATCGCCCGGCATGACGCCAATGGTCTTATGACCGTCTTGGCTTAGGGGCTTCTGGCTTTTGTGCGTCTTCATCCGCTCGATGCGCTTGAGCTCGCTGCCAATGAGTTCCTGGAACTTCTGGGAGGCATTGTTCAGTTTTTCCTGCATAGTATTGTCTCCTTCTTCATGGTTCTGACTGACCGCCGCTCACTGGCTGGCCTTGAGCTTCTCACGTATCTGGTTGACGGTGCCGCCTGCCTGGACGGAGGTCACATCTTCCTGGAAGATGGGCAGCCGGCAGAGATAGTACTCACCCCGGCTCAGGTTGTGCAGCTTGATATCCTCGGATGCATCAAGCGCCTGCGTATCTGGGATGGACAGTATATCCCCTTGCTGGATGCGCTCCCAGTCGGCGGGATCTTTGAAAGTCAGCGGCAATATGCCCCAATTGACCAGGTTGGCCAGATGCAGCCGGGCAAAGCTCTTGGCCAGTATAGTCTGAATACCCAAGTAGCGCGGGATGATGGCGGCCTGCTCGCGGCTGGAGCCCTGGCCATAGTTCTCTCCCGCCACCAGGATGGAGCCTTTTGTGTTCATCGCCCGCTCATAGAATGTCTTGTCCACCAGCTGATATGAAAACTTGGCGATCTCCGGAATATTGGAGCGGATAGGCAGATAGTTGGCACCGGCCGGGCAGATGATGTCAGTGGAGACATTGTCTGCCGCTTTCAGCACCACAGGCATGTCCAGCTTGGCTGGCATGGCTGCAAACTCCGGAATAGGCTTGATATTGGGGCTCTTGACAACCTCCTCAGGCTGGGCTGTCGGATCGTGGAAATCATTGGAACTGACATCAAAGCTCTCAGGCATCTGATAGGCGATCCATTCCTTGCCAAGCGTGCGGGGATCCGTGATCACGCCGGTCAAGGCGCTGGCGGCAGCCACCTCGGGGCCGCAAAGATAGACCTGATCGTCATAGGTGCCCGATCTGCCGGCAAAGTTGCGGGGCGTCGTACGCAGCGACACGCTCTGGGTAGCTGGCGCAAAGCCGCAGCCGTTGCACCCGCCGCAGCTGGGTTCAAACACGCGGGCACCCGCAGCCAGCAGATCGTAAAGCGCGCCATCCTTGGCGATGGCCTTGACCACCGTGGCTGACGAGGGATAGATGCCCAGATTGACCCGATCGCTGACCTTTTCATCCTTAAGGATGCGGGCAGCGCTGACCAAATCCTGATGCGCGGTGTTGGTGCAGCTGCCGATCATCACCTGCTCAATGGGCGTACCAGCTACCTGGCTGACGGGCACCACCTTGTCAGGCGAAGAGGGCAGCGCGATCAAAGGCTCAAGGGTGCTCAGGTCAATCTCGATCAGCTCATCATAGCTGGCGCCCGGATCCGCCGCCAAATGCTGGTAATCCTCCTCCCGGTGGAAGGCGCGCAGCCAAGCGCGCGTGGCTTCATCACTTGGGAAAATAGAGCTGGTGGCGCCTGTCTCGGCACCCATATCGGCGATCTGGGCACGCTCGGACACATTAAGTGTTTCCACCCCGGGCCCAGTGTACTCAAATACCTTGCCAACTCCGCCCTTGACGCCAACCCGGCGCAGCAGCTCCAGGATGACATTCTTGGCCGACACAAAGGGCTGCAGCCTGCCAGTCAGGCGAACTTCCACCACCTTGGGGGCGCTGATGTACAGTGGCTCGCCCGCCAGTACCATGGCATTGTCAAAGCCGCCCACGCCGATGGCCAGCGAACCGATGCCGCCGGCTGTCGGGGTATGGCTGTCGCCGCCCACCAGCAGCCAGCCGGGCTTTGCTGCCCGCTCCAGGTGCATATAGTGGCAGATGCCGCTGCCGCTCCTGGCCATGGTGACGCCCAGCTTTCTGGTCATGCCGGCGATGTAGCGGTGATCGTCCGCGTTCTTGAAATCGGCCTGCAGCATGTTATGATCCACATACTGAAAGGCCTCCTTCACCCGCTTCTTCTCCAGCCCCAGGGTCTCCAGCACCAGATAGGTCATGATAACATTGAGGTCATGGGAGAGTGATTGGTCAGCGCGGATGCCAATCCGGCGGCCGGGCATGAGCTCACCTTCCACCAACACGCGGGAGAGTATCTTTCTTGTCAGGTTTTCAGCCATGTTGCCTCCTGATGGTTTATTCCGATTCAGTCCAGAGGGTCAATCTCGCGCACCACATCCAGGATGGTGCCGTCGCGCGCTTCCATGATAGCGACCACGCGATCCTTGAAGGGCAGCGGGTCGGGCT
>CAKTTM010000129.1 GCA_934615145.1 uncultured Clostridia bacterium
CAATGCTGGATGAGGATGAGCTGGAGAAAGAGAAGCAGGTCATCATCGAAGAGATTGCCATGGTGGAGGACTCGCCCGAAGAGCTGGTCTACGAGCTGATCAACGAGGCGATGTTTCGCGATCAATCGCTCGCCATGAGCATCATCGGCACCAGGGAGCGCATCGCTGACTACACCAGGCAGGATCTGCTGGTCTTCCGCCGGAAATACTATAGCCCCAAGAACACCGTGATCTCAGTCGCAGGCGGCGTCAAGCGCCAAGAGCTTGAGACGCTGCTGCTGCGATACTTTGGCGGCTGGCAGGGCGGGGAAGAGGCCCTCTATCCTGTCCAGATCCCAAATCAGCCGCCACAACGCCTGGCCAAGGACAAGAAGTCAGAGCAGATGCATGTCTGCCTGGGCTTCACCGGCATCAAGCAGGGTCACCGCGATCGGCAGGCCATGAAGCTGCTGGCCACCATACTGGGCGGCGGGGTATCCTCGCGTCTGTTCCAGCGCGTGCGGGAGGAGCAAGGGCTGGCCTACAGCGTCTACGCGGCGCATACCACCTATCCTGATTGCGGCGAGCTGATGATATACGCGGCCACCACCCCTCAGAATGTGAAGCGGCTGCTGCGTGAACTGCAGAGTGAATGTGACAGGCTGCTGCAGGATGGCGTCACTGAGAAGGAATTGCAGCAGGCCAAGGCGCAGCTGCGCACCGGCCTGGTACTGGCAGCTGAGAGCGCCTATGTCCGCATGGGCGTGCTGGCCAGCAACCTGCTGATCGCAGGCACCGTAGAGCCGCTGAGCCGCTCGCTGCGCGGCATCGATGTGGTGACGGACAAGCGCCTGCTGCAGCTGGCCAGACGGAGCTTGAGTCAAGACATGAGCCTGGCCATCGTGGGGCCAAAGGCCAGCAGGTACACCGAGTAAGACAGCCGCAAACTTGCGCCCTGTTCTGCCTTGGGGTACAATATGGGCAGGAAAGGAGCAATGAAAATGCGACGAAAGCTGATACGGATACTGCTGCTGGCGCTCTGCCTGGGCCTGTTGCCCTTGGCTGGCGCATTGGCTGAGCCCACCGTCAATATTGAGCGGCAAAGCCGCTTTGGCTCCTTTGTGGATCTGCCCAGCATCAGCGGGATGGATAACCAATTCGTGCAGGACAGCATCAATCGTGCCATCCTGGGCCTTGGCGGCCTTGATCAGTATGTGAGTACGCTCAGCGGCTTGACGGATGAGCAGGCCAGTGGGCTGAAGGTAAGGGCCAGCGCCGCATTGCTGCCCGAGACTGATCAGCCAAGGCTGCTTGCTATCAGCATAGAGGCTGAAGGTCGAATCGGTCCCGGACGGCCGGGCCACCGGGTCACGCCCATGGTCTTTAGTCTGGCCAGCGGCCAGAAGCTGAGCGAATCAGACATATTCACCGACCCCTTTGTCGCGACAGAGGCACTCAACCAATTGATTGAGGAGAAGTTGATGCCCGAGATCAGCAGCTATGGGGACGCATCGGGCCTGCTGCCCATACCGCTCAATGCTTTCCTGCTGGATGAGGCTGGCATCAGCTTTTACTATGCGCCCGATCAGCTGACACTGCTGTCGGGCAAGAGCGGCGCTGTCAACTTCCACTATGATGAGATTGCCCCCTGGCTGAAACTGGGTGAGGACGAGGTGCTTGGTCAGATCGCTGTGCCGCAGTTGCTCAGCGCCGGGCCGCCCACGGAGGAAAGCATTGCTGAGTATTTGTCCCAGGGCAGGCTGCCCGGCATCCCGGTGCAGCTGGGGGATGAGCTGGGCACAGTGCTTGAGGATTACCCCCTGCTGATGGACAGCGAAGGCTTTCCCGGCGGCAGCAAATACCTGCTGGAAGATGCGCGCTTTCGCGGCACCGCGCTTATTGAGGAAGCGGGGAACAGCGGAAAGATTGCCGGCATCCTCAGCCAGCGGGTGAACCTTAGCGGCATCATCACGGGCAAAACACAGCGTGATGAAGTCCTGAGCCTACTGGGTCAACCGGCGTCCACACTGGCGCTGGATGACAACACCGCGGCCAGCTATGGCCTGCTGGCAGGGCAGATGGACAGCTACGCGCAGGCGGTTCACGCGCTTGAGATGATCTACGATCAAGCTGGGCTGCTGCAGGCCGTCTGGCTGCGCACAGAACTTTGAGTAATGGAGTAAGGGATTGACGGTAGGCAAGAAAACAGGCAGCAAACAAGCACTCCGCTCCACCGACAGGGGCGGGGTGGTCTCATTGACAGCAGGCATACTCTGCCTGGCCCTGGGCTTTGGCATGCTGATTGGTATCACGCTGCAGGCCAACAGCCGTACCATCGTGGCGCTCAAAGATCTGGCGCTGGGGCTGGGCGGCGTGCTCTATCCCTTGATGCCAGTGCTGCTGATTGCCCTGGGCTGGCTACTGTGCATGTCGGCCAGGCACTATATTTCATTCCGCGCCTACGCCATCTTTTTCTTTTTTGTGCTCTGTCTTTGTGCCTTCCTGACGCTGATCACCTCCGTCACAGGCTTTGGCAGCCTGATGGACTACATCAAAAACCTCAATACAAATCTGCTCAAAGTAGCAGAGCCGGACAGCTTTGGTGAGTATCTGGCGCGCCCCTTCACCAAGTTCAGCAATCGACTAAACCCTTTGCCGGGCGGCGGTGCCTTTGGTATGCTGCTGGCCTTCCCGGTCTGGCGGCTGCTGGGTCAGGTGGGGGGCTTGATCTTCCTGGCCCTTGCCTTGATAGGTTTGGTGTTCGCCTTCCTACGTCTAAACCCCGCGCGTATCCTGGCCCGCCTGGAGTGCAGGCTGCAAAAACCAGCCCCAGCTGCCCAAATGCAGCCCGAGGCTGTCCAGCCACAGCCGGAGCCTCAGGGCTATCAGCAGGCGCAGCCCGATACCTATCAGCCTCAGCGTGAACCCCATTATGTGGATCCCTACCAGCCGCCTGCCTATGCGCCGGCGCCTGCCGCCTATGCTGAACCCAGTCCCGCACAAGAGGGCTTCAGCGCCGCCAATGAGGATTATTTCGAAGCCTTTGAGCCGGAGCAGCCACCGCAGCGCAGCCCCAGGGCGCCGCGGCGTGAGCCTCCGCCGCAGTCCTCGCAGCCAGTACAGCCCCTTGAGGAACGGCCTGCGCCCACGCGGCCTGTCGCCGCCGTCAGCCCAGCGCCAGAGCAGGTCAAGCCGCAGCCGCAGGACACGCTGCCGCCTTGGGAAGAAGAGGCTGCCGAGCTGGAGACAGCTGTCACCCCAAAGGCGGAACCAAGGCTGCCTGTGTCCCCCAAACGCGAGGAAGCTTTTGTCCAACCGCCTGAAACAGCGCCCGAACCCGCTATGCCTGAACCTGCCATCCAGCGCCCACAGCGCGAACGTCCTGTGCGTGATGTCGGGGTGGCGCCTGCCGTCAGCCTGACGGGAGAGAAGGTGTCCGTGGCGGCGCGCACCAGCCTGGCCCCTGAGAAGAGCCGCCTGGATGGCACGGCACAGACCGGCAAACCACAGAACAAGCAGATGAGCCTGCGCATCGGCGACTACGACCGGCCGCCCGCGCGGCTGCTGTCATTGCCGCCAGAAAATACCCAGGTGGATACCACCGAGGAGGATCTGGCCAGGGCGGATAAACTCATCTCAACGCTGACCAGCTTTAATATCTCTGCTCAGGTGCAGCAGATCGTGCATGGACCTGCCATCACCCGCTTTGCCATACGCCTGGCCGAAGGCGTCAATGTCAACAAACTGCGCAATGTCATGGACAATATCGCGGTCGAGCTGCTGGCCAAGAGCCCCATCCGGGCGGAGATCCCCATCCCCGGCACACCCTTGATAGGTATTGAGGTCTCCAACGACAAGACCACCACCGTTTTCCTCAGCGAGGTGCTCAACTCTCCCAAGATGCTAGAGAACCGCTCACCCACCGCGGTGGCCCTGGGCAAAGACATCACTGGCGCTTCTGTCATCTGCGAGCTGATGGACATGCCCCATCTGCTGATTGCCGGCGCCACAGGCTCGGGCAAATCGGTCTGCATCAACAGCATCATCACTAGCCTGCTCTACCGCGCCAGCCCGCAGGAGCTCAAGCTCATCCTGGTGGATCCCAAGTTCGTCGAGCTGCAGCCTTACAATGATGTGCCCCATCTGCTGCTGCCCGTGGTGGTGGACCCCAAGAAGGCGGTGAAGTGGGTCTGCAATGAGATGGATGAGCGCTACCAGACACTGCAAAAGTACGGCGTGCGCAACATTGACGCCTATAATAAGAAGCTGGCCCCCGATGAGGAGCCCATGCCCAAGATCGTTGTCATCATCGACGAGATGTCGGATCTGATGGTGTCTGCAGGCAAGATCATCGACGAGCATGTCAAGCGCATCACCGCCAAGGCGCGCGCGGCCGGTATCTGCCTGATACTGGCGACCCAGCGTCCCTCAGTGGATGTCATCACCGGCATCATCAAGGCCAATATCCCAAGCCGCATCGCCTTCCAGGTTTCCTCCCAGATCGACAGCCGCACCATCCTTGACAACATGGGCGCTGAGAAGCTGCTGGGCTATGGCGACATGCTCTACCTGCCGCGGAACCTGTCCTCACCCAAGCGCGTGCAGGGCTGCTTTATCAGCGACAAGGATGTGGGCCAGGTGGCAGACTATGTCAAGTCTCGCAATCAGACGGAGTATAATGTGGACATCATGGAGCATATTGAGCAGGGCGACAAACGGGATGGCGCTGGCAGCAGCGCGGCTGACAGCGCGGGGGATGGTGACGCGGATGCCTTTGACGAACTGCTGCCCAAAGCCATCGAGATGGCAGTGGAGGCAGGCCAGATGTCCATCTCCATGCTGCAGCGCGTGCTGCGCGTGGGCTACGGCCGCGCCGGCCGCCTGATTGACGAGATGGCCAGGCGCAATATCATCAGCGGCAATGAGGGCACCAAGCCTCGCAAGACATTGATCACCCGTGAGGAGTACCAGGAGCTGTTTGACGATGACAGCCGGCACTTCGACATATAGTCTCAACTGAACTCAATCGCAAACGCTCGGGTGGGCCGGTCTTTTTGCGCCTGCGCGTCGCCTCTCTCACTCAGCGTAGACGCCGTTACGCCTCGTTCTTTCGGCTTAGCGCAGCCATCAAAAAGCCTCGGCCCATCTGTGCGTTTCCTCTTTCGTTCAGTATCAGAAGGGCAGGATGATCTGCGCGCTGCCCCAGACAGCCAGCACCAGGCCCAGACAGAGTATCAGCAGCCAGTACCAGCGCCATGCCCTTTGCCTTGCGTCCAGCGTCATGTAGATCGCGGCGTAGGGGATTAGATCGACCGCGTACCGCGCCCCATACTGAAAGCCGCCAAATGTACGGTGGCTGAGCAGCAGCAAGACATGTACCAGACAGGTCAGCAACACGAGCCCTTTGCCGGGGCTCGATTTCTTTTTGATCAGGTCTGCAGCTGCCCACATCAGCAAAAGTAGAAGGATGGGGTTGGCCAGCAGCAGAGAGAAGCCAAATGATTTAAGGGTCAGCCCTTTATCACCGACATCAAAGGGCAAGCTCCAAAGGAAGGTCACAGCATTGCCAGCGATGTGCTGCAGGGAGAACTGCTTGCCGCCCTGGAAGGAGAACTCAGGCAGGTGATTGTGGCCAAACTCAAAGGGATCGCCAAAGCGCAGAGCGTTGTACCAGCCATAGGCGGCAGCAACACACAGCCCCAGCC
>CAKTTM010000130.1 GCA_934615145.1 uncultured Clostridia bacterium
GCTGGAGAAGGTCAACTATCCGCCCCAGTTTGTGCGCCGCAAGGTCTATATCATCGACGAGGTGCATATGCTCTCCAACGCGGCCTTCAACGCATTGCTCAAGACCTTGGAGGAGCCGCCCGACTACATGGTCTTTATCCTGGCCACCACCGAGCCGCAAAAGATACCCGCCACCATATTGTCACGCTGCCAGCGCTTTGACTTTGGCAGGCTCAGCGAGCGGGCCATCCTGGACCGCATGAATGTCGCCCTCAGCCCAGAGCAGCAGGCGCAGACAGAGGCGCTGGCGCTGATCGCCTCCGCCGCCGAGGGCAGCATGCGCGACGCCTGGAGCCTGCTGGACATGTGCCTGGGGGCCGACGGCCAGCTGAGCGAAGAGGGCGTGCGGCAGGCGCTGGGCACGGTGGACAGGGGCTTCCTGTTTGACTTTGTGGCCGCCCTGGCCCAAGGCGAAGCGACGCGCAGCCTGCAGATGATCAGCCAGATGATGAGCAGCGGCAAGGACATACAGGTCTTCTTGAAAGACCTGTCCAGCCACCTGCGCCGACTGATCGCGGCCAAGCTGGGCGTGGACGGCGAGGGCACGCAGGAGAGCCGCGAGCGCTACCGCCAGCAGGGCGGGCAGATCGCGCTGGATCAGCTGGTCTATATGCTGGAGAAGGCCATCCGCGCCGAGGGCGACCTGCGCTGGGCCTCACAGCAGCGCTCGGTGCTGGAGGTCTACGCGCTGACGGTCTGCCAGCCGGAGGGCGAGGACGATGCCCTGGCGCTGCGGGCCAGGGTGGGCCAACTGGAAGCGCAGCTGAGCGGTTTGGGCAGCCTGCCTGAGCGAAGTGTGGCGTCTGCAGCGCCAGTACCTGCGCCACAGGCAGCCCAGGCAAACCCGGAAACACCGCCTGCAGCGGAAGTTCCGGCCGATGAGCCTGCCCCTGAGCCTGTCTCTGAGCCTGCCGCCAAGCAGGCAGCGACAGCGCCCGCGCCGGCCGAGCAGGCCACCCCCAAGGATGCCTGGAATACCATGCTCAAGCGCGCCGCCAAGGAGCTGCCCTCGGTCTACAGCATGATCAGCGAGGGCAAGTACGGCGGCTTCAAGGATGACTGCTTTACGCTGAGCTTTCCCCCGGACAAGGCCTACTACGCCGGCTTCATACTGGCCGATGGGCGCCGCCAGCCGATTGAGAAGCTGCTGGGCGAGGCCATGGGCCGCCCGGTGCGCTTTGAGGCCGGCACGCTGCAGGACCCCCAGCAGCAGCTGGACAAGCAGCAAAAGGTTCAGCAGGACATCGCGCAGCTCAGCGCCGTCTTTGGCCGGCAGAACATCTCCGTCAAGGGCGAGGGCTGAGTCGGGGACAGCCCAGCTTTGCGTCAAATGTATTTACAATCTGTTAAGATATGGTATACTGCGGAGGGTGAAGCCTTGCTTGACCTTTCAGAAAGGATGGCATCATGAGCGAAAACCGGTCCCGCTATTCCAGCGCGCCGCTGCAGAACATGAAGCGCGCGCCAAAGCGCAGCGCCAAGCCACAGCCACCGCGCACGGTGGGCGACTATCAGGACATGGCAGCCCCTCAGCGCAATTTCACCGTGCTGCAGGTGCTGCTGACCATCGCGCTGCCGCTTTTTTTCTTTGTCAGCCTGTTGGTGCGCAGCACGCAGCTGTATATCGCTTTTGCTTTGCTGTCGGCAGGCTGTCTGCTGATCATGTGGCTGATGAACGCCTTTGTGCCCAACGCCCGCATGACGCTGTCCATCCTGCATATCGCCATGATTTTGGTGGCGGTCTTTGCCGTGTGGATCAGCGGCCCGCCGCCCACGCAGACCACCGATACCCAGGCCAGCATATCGGGGCTGAGCGGCCCTGCCGCGCAGGAGGGTGACCTGGCCTCCATCTTTGACAAGGAGTCCAGCGCCAGCATCGCCGAAATGGCGGCCCAGCAGGCCGCCAGCCAGCCCACCGGCACGCCCAACCCCGGCGCCGCCTCGCTGGCGCAGCAGCGGCTTGAGCAGTTCATGTCCGCCTGGGTGAACCTCAACTATACCGAGATGGTCAACTACTCCCTGCCCTCCTGGGTCAGCCAGCAGAAAGATCCCAGGCAGGCGATGTTCCAGGTGAGGGCCAACCGCACGCCAATCGACTTTACGATACTGGATGTCAGCGGCTCGGACGCCGACAGCACGCGCACCATCTCCATGGACACCACCATCTCGAAAAACAATGGCCAGGCGCCGCTGCAGTACAACATGCAGGTGCTGATGATGCGGCTCAATGACGTATGGTATGTGGATCCCAGCTCGCTGACCAGCGGCAACCCCATCCAGCAGCAGGGCGCCGCCAACCCGGTGGTGACCGTGGCACCGCTGGTGACGGCCGCCCCTGGCATGCAGCTATACTTTAACCCTGAAGGCGGCACGCTGTACCATGTCAACCCCGAGTGCCCCAGCACCGCCAGCAAGTTCCTGCCCTTCAGGGGCAGCTTCCAGTACAGCCAGGTCAACGACGCCACTTACTCCAAGCTGCAGCCCTGCACCACCTGCCACGCCCCGGCCCGCGGCCAGTAGGAGGCCTATGCGCTATCATATCGACACCATCCCCGTCTGGGACGCCCTACATAAGGGCGATGAATGCCCGCTGTGCCTGCTGCGCCGCAAGACCGAGCACATGCTGGCCGATCGCTTCCTGGGCGCCTCGGTGATGGAGCCGGACACGCGCATCAAGGTCAATGACAAGGGCTTCTGCCAGCATCATCACCGCATGCTCTACGACAGGCAAAACCGCCTGGGCCATGCGCTGATGATGCTGTCGCATTTAAAAGAGGTACAGGGCAAGGTGGACAAGCTGATGGCAGGCGGCAGCGCCGCGCCCGCTGGCCTCTTTGGCCGGCGCAAGGCCGCGCCCGCCGGCGGCGGCCAGGGCCTTAATAGTCTGACGAGCACCTGCCTGCTGTGCGAGAGCCTGGACGACACCATGCGCCGCTACGCCTACACCATGGCCCACCTGTGGAAGACGGACAAGGCCTTTGAGACGGCCTTCAGCCAGTCCAAGGGGCTGTGCATCCCCGATGCCGATCTGCTGCTGCAGATGGCGGCGGAGCACCTGAGCGGCAAACCCATTGAGAGCCTGCGGCAGACACTGCACCTGCTGATGAAAGAAAACCTGCAGCGGCTCTATGAGGAGCTGGAGTGGTTCACCCTCAAGTTTGACTACCGCAATCAGGACAAGCCCTGGGGCCAGAGCCGTGACGCGCTGGAGCGCAGCATCACCAAGCTGCGCGGCTGGTGCGTGGGCAGCGACCCCGGCCTGGAGCCATGACATTGTGCGGCGCAGCCCGCCTGCGGCGACAGGGCATCTGCCTTGTCGCTTTATGCTGCCTGTTGATGACATTTTCAGCCTCGGCTGAGATGGTCAGCCCCTATGCCCAGCAGGCGCAGACACGCCTGCTGCCGGTGACGCTGTACTTTCGCTATGGCAGCAGCCAGAGCCTGGGGCGTGAGCAGCGCAGCATCGCGGTGCCGGCCGGGGCCTCGCCCGAGCTGATGGTGGTCAATGCCCTGGTCGAGGGACCGGGCACGCTGTGGCCGCATCTGAGCCCGCTGTTCCCCCCCGGTACCCAGGCGCTCAGCGCCGTGGCCGAGGGCAGCACGCTGTTTGTCACCTTTAATGAGACGCTGATGGCCGCCTATCCCGATGAGGCGCTGATCATGAACGCGGACTACCGCGAAGGCGAAGGCCGCCTGCGCCGCCAGCTGGCCATGGCCGCCCTGGTCAATACCCTGACCGAGACCGGCCGCCTGCGCGCGGTGCAGGTGCTGGTGAGAGGAGAGAGCTATATCAGCACCTCCATGCGCCTGTCGCAGCGCTATTACCTGGAGGATTCCGATGCCCTGCCCCCGCCGCTGACGCGGCAGGATCAGTATATACAAAGCCCGCGCTCGGCGGCAGAGAGCCTGATGCAGGCCTGGCAGAGCGGCGACTGGTCACAGGCCTATCCCCTGCTGATCAGCGGCAGCGCCGCCCTGCCCTCGCAGCATGAGCTGCTCACCCAGGTGCAGGCAGCCCCGGTGCTGGCGGACTATAGCCTGACCGCAGGCAGCGTGTCGCTGGATGGCCAGAGCGCGGTGGTGTCGGTCAGCTATGACTTCACCCGGGCCAATGGCTCCGCGCAAACGGTTACCGCCCTGCCGCTGCGGCTGCAGCTGGTGGACGGCGTCTTCCGCGTGCCCTATGAGGCCTTGGTCGCGCTGATGGAGCTGCCCCATGACTAAGAGATTTTCGCTTTTGAGCCTTTGCCTGGCCTTGAGCCTGCTGCTCAGCGGCTGTGTGGGCAGTGTGCCCCGCCGCGCGGACAGCGGCCCCAGCCTGCCTCCGCCTGAGCAAAACCATATCCCCCCCGCCCAAGACAGCACGCAGGACTATGTGGAGACGGTGCAGCTCTATCTGCCCAGCCTAAGCGACGGGCAGCTCATCATGGTGCCCGAGCGCCTACCCCTGCCGCCGGAGAGCCATCCGGCCGAGGCCACCATCAGCAAGCTGCTGGCCTTTGCCGGTGACGAGCGGGCGGCAGCGCTCTCCCCCACGGTGCCGCTGTCGCTCTACCCCCAGCAGGGTCTGGAGCTCTCAGGCGATGTGGCCACGGTCAACCTGGGGGCCAATGCCTTGATGCTGAGCCGTCAGGACCTCTATACGGTCAGCCGCGCCATCACCAATACCCTGACCCAGTGGCGCGACATTCGCTATGTCAACATACTGGTGGCCGGCCAGCAGCCGGGCGTGGATGACAAGATGACGCTGCCGCTTGGCGCCTTGCAGTTCACCCGCAATGAGGACGCGCCCGCCCTCTGGGACAGCCTGACCGCCCGCGCGGCGCTGGGCAGCCCGGAGAAGCAGCGCTTTTCGAGCCTGTGCACGCTTTACTTCCCGGCCGCCATGGGCCGGGGCATCTTGAGCGAGGCGCGCACCGTGTCCTTCCCCGGCCTCACCCGCCAGCAGATGGTCCAAAGCCTGCTGTCCGCGCTGTCGGCCGGCGCCCAGTCGCTGCCCCAGCTGCCCACCGTGCCTGATCTGGCCGCGCTGCTGGCCAGCCCGCCGGACAGCCACAGCGCCGACGATGGCAGCGTGTGGATCAGTCTGCAGTTCCTGCCGGTGGCCAATGAGACCTTCATACAGGCGGGCATCCCGCGCTCGATCATGCTGGCCTCCCTGTGCTATACGCTGACCAGCTTTATCCCCGGCCTGACAGGTCTGTCCATCCGCATCGGCAATGAGCAGATCGAGGCCATCGTGCCCAGCGGCATCTACCAGGGCGCGGGCGAGCAGATACTTTTCTCCGGCGGCATGCTGCGCCGCGCGGACTTTGGCAGCTTCCTGCTGACCGACTGCACGCTCTATTTCGCTGACGACAGCGGCGGCCTGCAGATGCTGCGCCGCCCGGTGCCCTACGCGCTGGCCTATTCCAAGCGCTACCTGATCGAGCAGTTGATGCTGGGCCCCCAGACCTATGACAGCCTGCAGGGCGCGGGCCCGGTCTTCCCAGAAGGCATCACGGGCAAGGACCTGCTGGGCGTCAGCCGCGAGGGCGATGCCGCGCTGGTCAATTTCTCCTCATCCCTCGTTACATCCGCCAAAGGCTTCAGCCCCAGCCGCGAAAAGCAGCTGGTCTACGC
>CAKTTM010000131.1 GCA_934615145.1 uncultured Clostridia bacterium
GGCAGCTGCACGCCCGTCCTGGTGGTCAGGCCCATTTGCGCCGCGTACTTGTACAATAAATTGCTGCCCGTTTTGCCATAGAGTCTGGCCGCAATGGTATAGAAGAAATAGTTGCAGGAGTTCTTCAGGCCGCCCACTACATTGAGATCGGCATGCTTGTACAGCTGATTGCGCGGTATCCAGCAGCGCGGGGCATCCTCGTCCTTCTCAGTGTACTCCTTGAAAAAGCCCTGATCGGATATCGTCTGTGTGGTACCCAGCTTGCCATAGGTCAGCGCCGCCATAGCCGGCACCATCTTAAAGATGGAGCCGGGCTCGGAGCGGGACTGTATGCAATAGTTATTGAGTATGTTGCGCGGATCCTTGAGGATCTCAATGGCAGGCGCGCCGCCCGCCACCAGGGCATTAAGATCATAGGTGGGATAGTTGGCCATAGCCAGCACCTTGCCGGTGTTGACATTCACCACCATCATGGCGCCGGTCTGGGCCAGTTTCAGCGGGAAGAGACCAAAGTCGCGATCCTCCATCTTGACGCGGTTGGCCTCGCGCCAGGCATCCTGGAACATGCGCTTCTCCTGCTCGGCGCGGGTCTCCGCGATGTTCTTGGCCAGGGCGCGCTCTGCCACCTGCTGGTAGCTTGACAGCAGCGTCAGCTTGACATTGTTGCCGTTGGCGGGCTCAGTATAGCTTAGCTGGCGCATCAGACGGCCAGAGTTGTCGCGCTCCATCACTCGGCTGCCTGTCCGGCTGCTGACGCTGGCGGTGAGCCAGTTCTCCATGCTCTTTTCCACGCCGTCCTTGCCGATCGTGTCGTTGAGCGCGTAGCCCAAGGGCTTCAAGTCAGTCTTATAGCTTTCAAAGTCGCTGATGGGGCCCACATAGCCTATCACCTGGGAGGCCAGGTTGGCGCGCGGGTAAACGCGCTTCTCCCCCACCTCGATATCCATGCCGGCCAGCACCATGCTGCGCCCCACCACCTCGCTGACAGCGGCAAAGGGCACATCCTTGGCGATGACGACAGGCAGTGAGTTGAAAATGTTCATCTGCATCTCGGAATAGACTGACATGACTTTAAGGATGGTCTCCTCATCCAGGTCCTTGTCCCTCAGCTGGTAGGTGCCCAGCAGGCTCTCATAGCAGCTTTCAGCCGTGGGGAACCGGGTCAGGTTGGCAAAGCTGTGGTTGCCCCGCCACTGAGACTCACGTATCTCCAGGGTGCGCTGGGTGACGCCGCTGCCAAAGTTGAACAGCCACTCCTGGGTCTCCGGATCCTTTTCGATGACAAACTTGGTGCTCAGCTGCGCGCCATGCTTTTCAATGATGTCAATGGTCTCCAGAATAGCCTTGGTGAAGGCCGCGTAGTCCGCCTGTCTATTTTGCTGGCCGGTGCGGTAGAAAGTGATGTTGTAGATGTCCTGGCTGTGCGCCAGCACCACGGAATCCGCGTCGGTGATGGTGCCCCGCTGGCCTGTCAGGCGGATGGTGCGCGTGCGGTTGTCGCCGCTGGTCACCTGATACTCATCCGCGCGGCTGACCTGCAGGCTGTAGAGCCTGCCGATCAGCACGGCAAATAATAGGACGCACAGCGCCGCAAACCATACGAAGCGTCTGCTGATCCTCTTTTCAAACTTCATCTGTCTTCTCCTCGGGTCCGGGCTCGGTCGGGCTGTCTTCTGCCTTGACGATCGGCGCCAAGTCCGGCGTCATCGGCACGGCGATCTGCTTTAGGTCAGGCAGGTCGGGCACCAGGGCGATCTGGTCCAGCGCCTTGTCGGTGATGTCGATGCTCTGCTGGCCGTCCAGCTGGGCCTTGCGGCTGCGCCACTGGTACATGCCCAGGAAGGCGCGCGCCGGAAACATGATCAAACTGGCCAGGGCGGTGTAGAGCAGGGTGATCATGAGCCGCCGGATATGCGTCATGCCGATGGCGATACCGCCTAGCGCAAAGTATAGCATCATCACCACTTCAAACAAAGCGGTCAGCATCAGGGCATTGAGCAGTATGCGCAGGTGCGGGTCCCTGTCGTCGGCAGTCACACGCCTAAAGGATAGGCGAAAGCGCTTGCGCTGGTAGGGGTTGGCGATATTGGCGGCGCCCCGTTCGGCCTGCCGCTGGGCGATGCGGATGCGCATCAGCTCGCGCTTGATGTCACTCATGTCCGCAAATATCTGTGCGCAGAGCAGGGCCAAGGCAGGATAGATGACCAGGTTGATGGTCTCCATGTTGGTGGCCAGGCTGTCGAGCAGGATGCCAAACACGGCCCCGCTGGCAAATGCGTACTTCTTGCCCAATGACACTGTCAGGATGGCGATGCATATCATCATCACATTGGGCACCAGGCCCATGAATTTCAGATGTGGCATCACCGACACCTGGATCAGATAGCACAGCAGCACCAGGAAGGCCACCTTGGCCAGCTTGATAAAGGCCGCGGCAAAGCCATCTTTCCTGCGCGGGCGCTTCATCAGTCGTCCTCTTCCACGGTCATCTGATCCACTGAGAAGGTGGGCGAGGGCAGCGGCGTGGGGCTGGGCTCCGGCGTCGGGTCGGGCGTTGGGCTGCCGTCGACCACCGGGCGCATGTTGTAGGCATAGGCCTCAGGCACCTGTGTCGCATTGGGATCAGGGCTGGGGCTGGGCGTGGGCGAAGGGGTAGGGCTGGGCGTCGGGCTGGGCGTGGCCGGCAGCTCGCCATCCGGGCCGGGGGTCAGCTCCGGCTCCTTCTGGCCAATCAGGGTGGGCACCGGACGCAGCTCCGGGATGGGCTCAAAGCTGGGCGCGATGATCTCACCCGCGGCTGAGGACTGGGCGATGGAGGGGCGGTAGCGATAGACGATCACATATTCCATGTGGTCAAAGTCGGCCTCGGGCTCCACCACGATGAACTGCTTGTTGTCGTCCAGGCCGCGCGTGCTCTCGCGCACCTTGCCGATGGGTATGCCCTTGGGAAAGGGCAAATCCTTGCCGGAGGTCACCACCAGGTCGCCCGGGCGGGGCAGGCTGGTGTATTTGACATAGTACATGCGCGTGGCATACTCGCCGTCAATGGCCAGTGTCCCCTTGATGGAGCCCTCATCACGGCTGGAGGTGATCAGCGCCGGTATCTGGCTGTTGGAGTCCACGATGCAGCGCACATTGGACCGGTCCTTGGTCACATTGAAGGTATAGCCCACCAGCGCGCCCGGTTGGACGACCGCCATGTGTTCCTCCACCCCATCATCGCTGCCCACATCGATGGTCAGCACCATGGTGTAATTGCTGGTGTCTCCGCCGATCACATTGGCCTGGATGCCATTGAGGTCAGGGTTACGGCCCAGCTCATCGCTGATGTTGGCCTGCTCCTGCAGTTGGCGGCGCAGCTCATCGGCCAGCATGGCACGGTCGGTCATCTCGTCATACTTGAGCCGCAGCTGTTCATACTCGTACATCAGGTTGTCCTGCAGCTTGAGCTTGCGCAGGTAGTTGACCACGCCGTCGGTAGCGCCGGCAAAGCCATTCTGTATCGGCGTGATAAAGCGCGCTACCAGCTGGCGAGGCGCATTGAGAAAGCCAAGATCGGGGAAAAAGCTGGCGGCGATCATCATCACGATCACCAGCAGCAGCGCCGTCACCAGGCCATAGCCGCTCAGGCGAAGGATGGTGCGCTGGCGCTCACTGCCGCTTTGCTCGCGCAGGCGCTTCTTGCCCGGCTTGCTGGCTTTTACTTTGGTAGGCTTCTTCTTCATTCGTTCTCATCGCGCATGAAGGTCGAGCGACCAATGCGCGGCAGCAGGTTGACATTCTCCGCCAGATGGCCCACGCCCACTGCGGCGCAGGTCATGGCGTCCTTGGCCAGCATCACGGGCAGGCCCAGCTCGCTGGCCAGGTAGCGGTCGATGCCATACAGCTGCGATCCGCCGCCCATCAGGTAGATGCCCTTGCGCAGGATATCGCCTGCCAGCTCCGGCGGTGCCTTGTCCAGCACATCGCGGATGGCCTTGAGTATCTGGCGGCAGGGCGCGTGCAGGGCCTCGTAGATCTTGGTGGCGGTGATTTCCGCCGTCTGGGGCAGGCCGGTGATGATGTCGCGCCCCCTGATCATCACCTTGCGCTCTTCCTTGAGCGGCAGGGCAGAGCCCCAGTCGATCTTGACATCCTCGGCCATGCGGTCGCCGATGAGCATGTTGTAGTCGTGCTTGATGTAGTTGATCACTGCCTCATCCATCTTGATGCCGCCGGTCATCACCGACTTGGAGCCCACGATGCCGCCGATGGAGATGATGGCCACCTCGGTGGTGCCGCCGCCGATGTCCACCACCATGCTGCCCTCCGGCGCAAAGACGGGCAGGCCGGAGCCCAGCGCCGAGGCAAAGGGCTTCTCGATCAGATGAATGGCGTTGCGGCGGATGCCGGCCGCCAGCGCCGCCTCGCGCACCACGCGCTTTTCCACCGCGGAGATGCGGCAGGGCACCGTGATGAAGGCGCGGGGCTTGACCAAGTGCGACACGCCGATGGCCTTGCGGATAAAAAAGCGCAGGATGGACTCGGTCATGTCATATTCCTTGATGGTGCCGTCCTGCAGTGGGCGTACCGCCACATCACCGCCGGAGGTGCGCCCCACCATCACCCTGGCATCCTGACCAATGGCCTTGATGGTGCGCCGGGCAGACCCTGAGACGATCAGCAAGGTAGGCTCGTTGATCACGATGCCTTTCTTGCGAACATACACCAGCGTGTTCGAAGTCCCCAGATCGATTCCTAAATCGGGCGCGATGATGGCCATAAATCGTTCCTATCCCAGTATTTGGCAGCCTGCCAGATCGAGCAGCTCGCGCAGCGTCTGCAGCGGCAGCCCGATGACATTGGAGGGGCTGCCCTGTATCTCGCTGACGAATAGGCCCGCGATGCCCTGCAAGGCATAGGCGCCGGCCTTGTCCATGGGTTCGCCGGTGGCAATGTAGTCAAGCATCATCTGCTCACTCAGCCGCGCCATGCGCACGCGCGTCTCCACATGGCGCACCAGCGCCACATCCCGAGCGGCATCATAGACACAAAGGCCGGAGTAGACAGAGTGCCAGCTGTCTGAGAGCAGGCGCAACATGCGCAGCGCGTCCTGCGCGTCAATCGGCTTGCCCAGCGTCTGTCCCTTGGCATAGACCAGGGTGTCGGCACCGATGATCAGCTTGTCCGGGTGGCGTGCCGCCACCGCTCGGGCCTTGCGTTCCGCCAGGGTGGATACCACCTCACCAGGCGAGCCTGACAGATGCTCATCCACAGGCTGGACGCAGACCTCAAAGCTAAGGCCCACAGACCGCAGCAGATCCTGCCGCCTGGGAGAAGAGGATGCCAGTACAATCTGCCGTGTCAAGTCGCCATCTCCTCCTCCAGGGTGCAAGGGTAATTATAACATGGAAGGCACATAAATGGGTAGTCCGTTCGCACTTTGTTCATCAATCAGCAACACAACCTGAACAAAAGCGCAACAAGCCTGGTCTACCCCGGCAGCCGGAACAGCCTGGCCGCGTTGTCATAGGTCAAGTCTGCCATTTGCGGCGCGCTCATGCCGCGCAGCTGGGCCAGCAGCTCGCACACATGGCGCACAGCGCAACAAGCCTGGTCTACCCCGGCAGCCGGAACAGCCTGGCCGCGTTGTCATAGGTCAAGTCTGCCATTTGCGG
>CAKTTM010000132.1 GCA_934615145.1 uncultured Clostridia bacterium
GGCCTGGAGCGTACCATGCTCAAGCGGGACGGGCTGCCCGGCAGTTGGCAGGCCATGGCCGAGCTATCAGGCGACTTTGGCAGTTATCTGAAGGATGGCGAGGAGGTCGCGCCCTTTGAGGAGAATGCGGGCAAGGCGCTGAAATACCACAGCATACGGGCCTATGTCTACCGGCTGCTCAGCCGGGGCGAGCCGCTGCGCTTTGATGACCCAGCCTTCCCACAAATGCTGGAAAACATCGAGCGCCAGGGACTGCCAAGGCAGAGCGCGCAGTTGCCCTTCCTCTTCACACCCATCAGTGAGCTGCTCAATGATGATGCCCTGCCGCTGTCCGTCTTTGAGCAGGAGGCTCCCGTGCAGCCGGTGCGTATGTGGGTCTATATCGTCAGCGCGAAAAGCCAGCAGCAGCAGGCCGCCAGACGCTACCTGCGCACCGCCGCGGAGGCGCTCTTTGACCATACGAAGGCCTATCTCTTCCCCGACTGGTCAGAGCCCATTGAGTACAGCGGCTACGCGCAGGATGTCGCCGACTGGCAGCTGGAGCAGGCGCGGCTGCAAGAGGCCCTCTCCGCCAGTGGTGAGGGCACAGCCGCGCAGCGCGAGGCGCAGGACAGGCTGCAGGCGCATCAGGAAGCGCGCGAGAGAATAGAGGCCTGGCGCTACCGGGTCTCGCCAGAGGATCTGCGCCACTATCAGCAGCAGATCGCGCCGCACCTGTTTGTCGCCTCGCCCAATGTCTTCACCGATTGGAGTCAGCAGGGCGCCGTGCTACTGCAAAAGGAGATCAACCGTTACCTGGAAGGGCAGTTGGACGCCCGGCAACTGGCGGCCTCCCTGGATCAGATGAGCCGCCTGATGGAACTGGAACAGCGCTGAGGCTGTCTGCTGTCAAAGGCGCGTTTGACCTTTCCTGACCATGGGTATGATGTCAGTAGGCCACGCGGCAGTGCTGGCCAGATACTGAACGAATGAGGAAACGCACAGATGGGCCGAGGATTTTTGATGGCTGCGCTAAGCCGAAAGAACGAGGCGTAGCGGCGCCTACGCTGAGTGAAAGAGGCGACGCGCAGGCGCAAAAAGACCGGCTCATCGAAGCGTTTACGATTGAGTTCAGTATAAGATATTGAAGGAGTGCCCAGCATGGCCCGTATCACACTGTATCACTTTGAAGGCTGCCCGGCCTGCACGCAGGCAAAGCAATGGATAGACCAGCTCAAGCAGGAGAAGCCGGAGCTGCAAAAGGCTCAGATCCACATGGTGGATGTGCACCAGCAGCCCAATTTCCAGGCCCCCGCCCCCTTTCAGTATGTGCCGACCTTCTTTTCCGACGACCGCAAGGTGCTGGAAGGCAATGTCAGCAAGGACCAGGTAGAGTACCTGATGCGGGCGTCGATGGCCTAGCCCTGATGCATAAAGAGCGCCAGCTGTTGCCGGCGCTCTTTCTATATATAGCTTCCATCCGCCCCCCGCAGGCTGGCCTCGCCCGCGATCAGGCGCAGGGGGCCGTCTGCGGTGTCGATGATCAGGGCACCCTGGTCGTCGATGGCGATGGCCAGGCCTTCGCCTGTCTGGTCACCCTGCGTGTAGCGCACCTGGCGACCCAGCGTCAGGCAGTGGGCGCGGTAGGCATCCAGATGCTCGGGCAGTCGGGGCAGGCCAGCCATCAGCTCACTCAAGATGCCTGCGGCCAGCGCCTCCCGGTCAATGGGCTGTTGCGTATAAAGGCTACCTGCCTTGCCTGCGATGTCATCTGGAAAGTCCGCAGGCGCGGTGTTGATACCGATGCCCAACACGGTGACCAGCTCGCCCTTCGGGGTCACCATGCCTTCGGCCAGTATGCCGCAGACCTTGCGACCAGAGAGCAGCAGGTCATTGACCCACTTGATCTGCAGTGACAGCCCCAGCTGGCTTTCCACCGCGCGCAGCACGCAGACGGCAGCCAGCGTGGTGATGAGCCCCGGCGCTGTCTGCCCCGCACGCAGCACCGTGCTCATATACAGGCCGCCCTGCGGCGAATAAAAGCTGCGCCCCAGGCGGCCGCGCCCGGCGGTCTGCTGCGAGCTGATCACGGTAGCGCCATTGGGCGCGCCTTCGATGGCCCAGGCCTTGGCGTAGCGGTTGGTGGAGTCTATTGTCTCAAAGCCCCTGATGTTCAGGGGCTGAGGCAGACTGGCCTTGATGCGTTCAATGTCCATGGTGCCTTTCTTGACAGCGCCGCCTGGGCGCTTTTATACTGAACGAAGGAGTAAACGCACAGATGGGCCGAGGCTTTTTGATGGCTGCGCTAAGCCGAGAGAACGATGGGCGCAATGCCGCCGCCCGCTGTGCGGGATGAAGGCGGCATGGAAGCCCAATGAACAAGGGAGATACCTGACCGAGCCCCGCGAGGGAGAGGCATCGACCATTGTGAATTGTGAAAAGCGGCGTCTACGCTGAGTGAAAGAGGCGACGCGCAGGCGCAAAGAGACCGGTCCATCAAAGCGTTTACGAGTGAGTTCAGTATCACAATGGTCGCAGGGGGATATGGCATGAAAACAGCGCTGATCACTGGCGGCTCGCGCGGCATAGGCGCCGCCATCGTCCGCAGATTACGCCAGCAGCGCTGGCGGGTGGCCTTTGGCTACCACCAGAGCGAGGCGGCGGCGCGGGCCCTGGCCAAGCAGACCGGGGCCATCCCGCTGCAGGCCGACCTGCGCGACGAAGCCCAGGCAAGCAGCCTGGTGGCAGCGGCCCTGCGCCAGCTGCAGCACATCGACGCGCTGATCCTCAGCGCCGGCAGCGCCTGGTCTGGCCTGGCGCAGGACATGCGCACCGAAGAATATGGCCAGCTGATGGCACTCAACCTGCGCGCGCCCTTCCTCTGCGCCAGGGAGGCCATCCCCGGCATGGTGGCGCGCCGGCAGGGCAGCATCCTCTTCATCTCCTCCATCCACGGCCTTGAAGGCGCTGCCTGCGAGGCAGCCTACTCAGCCGCAAAGGGCGGGCTGATATCGCTTAGCCAGGCGCTGGCGGCCGAGCTTGGCCCCAGCGGCATCCGCGTCAACTGCCTGGCCCCCGGCGTCATCGACACCGACATGATGGCCGGCTACGACGCCGCCGACAAGGAGGCCCTGCGCCATCGCTGCTCCCTGGGCCGCCTGGGCAGCCCGGAGGATGTCGCGAATGCCGCCTGCTTCCTCATCGGCGACCAGGCCAGCTATATCACAGGCCAGTGTTTGAGGGTGGATGGGGGGATACGGCTGTGAGTGCTCATGCTTTGACTGATAAGCCATGCACTTCACTAAGTACCTCAGCAAAGACTCTCACTTGAGGCATAGCCATCGCTTCGCGCGTGCAGCACAGATAGGTTGACCGTTCAAACGCATTGCCACTTTGAAAATAGAGAGGTTCAGCGACACCGTCAAAGCTTTGCAGACAGATCTCCGGTACGATCGCCCAGCCAAGGCCGCGCCGCACCAGCTCTACACAACTGATGAGATTGTCAACATACAGTTGGCCTTTGGCAAGGTTAGGTGATCGCTCAAGCATCCATCGATACATGTCTTCCTCCAGCAGGGGATCTGTCTTGTGGGCAATATAGGGCAATTCCTCATCGCCCGCATGGCTATGTCCCTTGCCACATATTGTAAACATCCGCTCAACGCTAAGGCGGACTTTTTCACCCGTCCAGGGGTGTTCTCCCCGAACAATCACAACCTCCAACTGACCTTGAGTCAATTGTTGGAACAAATAGCGGCTGTGTCCTGACTGTATATGGACATTGACCTTTGGATAGCGAGCATGATAAAGCGCCAAGACGTCTGGCAATACAAACTGCGCGTAGTTGATGGATACACCAGCGTTCAGCGTACCCTGTACCTCTCCACAGTGATCGCTGATGGCTGCCCGCATGCGTTGGGTGCTAGCATAGGCCTGTCTGGCATGTTCCAGCGCCACCTCCCCTTCTCGCGTGAAACTGACGCCCTTGCGAGAGCGAATCAGCAAATCAGCACCCAGTTCCATCTCCATCGCCTTGAGTCGCTTTGAGATAGCCGACTGTGTGGTATACATGGCACTGGCCGCCTGCGTAATGTTTCTGGTCTCGTCCAGTCTTATCAGCAACTCGAAATCCTTCTCATCCATGGCATTCTCCCATATCAAGGGTTCCCGCGACCTTTTGCCAGCGGCAGCAAGTCTAAAACGGCAAATTCCATTCCATTTGCTCCAAGTGTACCATGCTACTTATGAATTTTACACGTAAAGGTCTGTCGCATAGACTTAGGCCAATGGTACCTGGTCCGAGTTGAATAGAGGAGGGAAAATTTCGTGAAGATCCAAAGACCAGCCATCGCGGGGACGCTGGAATCAAGCGACGCACAGATCAGTGTAGAACCCACCGATACTGACCTGAGTGTTTACATCCAAAGCCCTGTCATGAATCAATATGGGCAGGCTATTGAACAGACAGTGAAGGAAACACTCAAACAGCTTGGTGTAACTACCGGGCGCGTTAGTGTCGTCGATCAGGGGGCGCTTGACTGTACTCTCAGAGCGAGGATTCATTGTGCCGTGTTTCGGAGCAACCAGCTGGCTGATAGCGATGTGCCGTGGGGAGGGATAGTCAGATGATCAGCCGCCCATGGCCACAGAAGGATCGCTTGCGTCGCAGTATGATGTTTATGAACGCACAGCGACCTGGGTTAATCAGAGACGCTTACATTTATGGCAGCGACAGTATCATCCTTGATCTTGAGGATGCCGTAGCTGAGAACCAGAAGGATGCGGCACGGTTTTCCCTGTACTTTGCGCTGAAACATATCGATTATGGCAGCACAGAAGTGATTGTACGTATCAACGGCTTGGATACACCGCACTGGCAGGAGGACATTCGCTGTGTTGTTGCAGGCGGGGCAGATGGGATTCGTATCGCCAAGTGTGAGCGTGCACAGGATGTTCACGATGTGGAGGAAAAGGTGCTGCAGGCTGAGCGTGAGTTCGGGGTTCCAGAAGGGCGTACCTTGTTGATGGCAGCGTTAGAAAGTCCGCGCGGCATCCTGAATGCCGAAGAAATCTGCATGGCTTCACCCCGCCTGTTTGGGGTTGCTATCTCAGGAGGCGACTTCCGCAAGAGCATGCATGTGCAAATCACCGATAATGGCATTGAAATGCAAGCTGCCAGAGGTCATATGTTGCTGGCAGCCCGAGCAGCGGGGGTTCAATGCTTTGACACCATGTGGCCTAACATAGACGACATGGAGGGTTTCCAGGCAGAGGTAAGGCAAAACCGAAAGATGGGATTTGATGGTAAGAGCATCGTCAGTCCCAGGCAGATAAGGTATGTACATGAAGTGTTTGCACCCACGCCACAGGAGATAGCTTACGCTGAGAAGCTAGTGCGTTCCTTCAATGAACAAAAGGATGCAGGGGTCGGTGTCTATACGGTTGACGGCAAGATGGTCGATATCCCGTTCTTTGAGGATGCCCGCCGGGTGATCGCGCTAGCGAAGGCATGCCATGTCTACTACGGCGATTTGTGAAGGAGAAAACAGCAGTGATAAACGCAGTAGGCCGGGATATTCCAATCAATGTATGGCCTGAAGGTACACATGTGTATCAAGGTAAGCACTACACCGAGGGCTCGACCATCAGCAAGTCAGCTCCTACCCCGG
>CAKTTM010000133.1 GCA_934615145.1 uncultured Clostridia bacterium
GACCCATGTGCTCAACATGTTCATCTCCAAGCTCACCAGCGCCGATATCCAGAGCACCATCACCCCCGACGAGGGGCGCAATGTGCCCTGGCATATCTACAACATCGAGGCCTGCGACACCGCCAAGCAGACCTTTGTGGGCCTGGATGGCCTGATGGAGATGGTTTCGCTCAAGGATGATGGCCCGCTGCGCGACAAGGCGCGTGAGCTCAAGGAGCGCGCGGTGCTCTACCTGGAGGAGATGCTGGCGCTGGGCGGCTACTTCGAGAGCGTGCAGGCGGGCCAGTTTGTCGACAGCGGCCTCTACCCCGAGCGCAATGGCGACGGCATCGTCCGCCAGATCGAGGGCGGCATTGGCGCCGGCACCATCGTCAGGCGCGCCAGCGACTACATGGCCCCCGTCAGCGCCCACTATGGCCATAACAACCTGGCGCAGTACGGCGTCAGTGATGCTGCCTCGCTGATTGGCGGCTGCACGCTGGAGCGGCCCGAGCTCATCCAGTACATCGACGAGCTGGACGAGGAGGACAATGTCTACCTGCGCATGGCGGAGACCGAGCCCTTCCGCCAGCCAGGGGCACAGCAGCTCAAGCCCGAGATGGAGTGGCTGGCCGATGGCACAGTGCTGCTGAACATGTTCTTCCCCGTGGAGGCGCCGCTGGCCGAGGCCGCGGCGCTGGAGGCGGGCAGGCGGCTGAACCTGCAGGACTGCGAGGTCATCAGCCGGGAAGTGATGCACCCAAAAGAGGGCACCCGCATCGAGATGAAGGGCAGGCTGCCCTTCGCGCTGACCATCGATCAGCTGCAGCTGCCCAAGCCCCCCGAGACCCTGGGCGAAGACGAGCTGAGGGAGGACATCGAGCGTCAGCCGCTGCGCGTGGTGGCAGGCACGGTGGGCAATGACGAGCATTCGGTCGGCCTGCGCGAGATCATTGATATCAAGCACGGCGGCATCGAGAAATACGGCGTCGAAGTGCATTACCTGGGCACCTCGGTGCCGCCCGAAAAGCTGGTGGGCGCCGCCGTCGAGCTTAAGGCCGATGGCATCCTGGCCTCCACCATCATCAGCCATGACAACATCCACTACAAAAACATCGCCCTAATTGACCAGATCGCGCGCGAGATGGGCGTGCGCGACAGGCTGATCTTCCTGGCCGGGGGCACCCAGGTGACGCCGGAACTGGCCCGCGAGGCCGGGGCTGACCAGGGCTTTGGCCGGGGCAGCAAGGGCATCCATGTGGCCACGGCCCTGGTCAAGCTGCGCCGAAAGATGCAGGGGCAATGAGCAGGCGGCTGCACTGCCAGGCCCTGGTGGCCGAGATAGGCTCCACCACCACGCTGGTCAATGCCTTTGACAAGCTCTCCGACGCGCCGCGCTTCCTGGGCCAGGGGCGGGCGGCCACCAGCGTGGCGCAGGGCGATGTGCTGATCGGCCTGCGGGAGGCGCTGGATGATCTGAAGATGCAGCTGGGCATCGATGAGCTGAGCTACGACGATCTCTTTGCCAGCTCATCGGCCGCGGGCGGCCTTCGAATGAGCGTGCATGGCCTGGTCTATGACATGACAGCCCGGGCCGCCCAGGCAGCGGCGCTGGGCGCGGGTGCGCTGATACAGCAAATAACGGCGGGCAGGCTCAACGACAGCGACCTACAGCAGCTCAGGGCCTCGCCGCCCAACCTGATCCTGCTGGCCGGCGGCACCGACTATGGCGAGCGGGAGACGGCGCTGCACAACGCGTGGGCCATCGCGGCCCTGGCGCTCAAGGACACGCCCGTCATCTACGCCGGCAATGTGCAGAATCAGCCGGAGATCAGGGCGATCTTTGAAGCGGCGCAGATGGACATCAGCCTGTGCGAGAATGTCTATCCTCGCCTTGACCTGCTCAACATTGAGCCCGCCCGCAAACTCATCCAGCAGCTCTTTGAAATCCACATCGTCAAGGCCCCCGGCATGGCCAGGGTCTACGAGATGGTCACCCAGCCGCTGATGCCCACCCCGGGCGCCGTGATGGCAGCGGCGCGGCTGTGCTACCAGCACATGGGCGACCTGCTGGTGATCGATGTGGGCGGCGCCACCACCGATGTGCACAGCGCCTGCGAGCAGTCAGACGAGATCGCCCGCATACAGACCCGAGCGGAGCCCACCTTCATGCGCACGGTGGAGGGCGATCTGGGCGTCTATGTCAACGCCGCGCATATGATAAGCCTCATGGATGAGGCAAGGCTCAGTCAGGAGCTGCAGATGGATGTGAAAGAAGCGCTGGCAGCGCTCTCCCCCGTGCCAACGCAGGCCGCGCAGCAGCGCCTGGTCGGCCGCCTGGCGCAGGAGGCTGGTCTTCAGGCGCTGCAGCGCCACGCCGGCCAGATACGCAGCGTCTTCCTGCCCGGTGGGCGCCAGCAGATCGCCGAAGGCAAGGACCTGACACCCTGCCAATACCTGATCGCCACCGGCGGCGCGCTGACCCGTCTGCCGGACAGGCAGCGCATCCTGGAAAGCCTGCGCGACATGAACCACAGCCGCAAATGGCTCTACCCCAAGCCCGGCAGCCTGAAGATACTGATCGATCAGCATTACATCATGGCCTCGCTGGGCGCGCTGAGCCGGGTGCATCCGCAGGCCGCCATGGCCCTGCTGCGCCAAAGCTTTGAGGAGGGATCAGCATCCATCCCCTGATAGAGGTCAATCTGGACAAACTGCGCCACAACGCGGCTGTCCTGTCCCAGGCCTGTAGGGCAGCGGGCATTCACATGAGCGTGGTCACCAAGGCGGTCTGCGCCCAGCCGCAGATCGTGGCTGCCCTGGCCCCCTATGCCGACAGCCTGGCGGACTCGCGGCTGCCAAATCTACGCCAATTGCCAAAGGACAAGCCTCGGCTGCTGCTGCGCCTGGCCGATCCGGCGCAGGCCGAGGAGGTGGTGCAGCAGGCTGAGCAGAGCCTGCAAAGCGAGATCAGAGCAATCCAGGCGCTGGGCGCCGCCGCCCTCAGGCTGCAGAGGCGCCACCAGATCATCCTGATGATCGATCTGGGCGACCTGCGCGAGGGCCTGCTCTATACGGATCGCGCGGCCATCCTCGCCGCCGCTAAGGCCGTCCAGGCGCAGCCCGCCTTGGAGCTGATCGGCCTGGGCAGCAACCTGACCTGCTTTGGCGGCATACTGCCAGATCTGCAAAACCTGGGCCAGCTGCTCGCCATTGCTGGTTGGCTGCGCCAGGCGCTATCGCTGCCGCTGCCGTTGATATCGGGCGGCAACTCCAGCTCGCTGGGCCTGCTGCTCAGCGGCCGGATGCCCCAGGGCATCAACCACCTGCGCTTGGGCGAGAGCTTGCTGCTGGGGCGCGATACCGCCACGGGGGAGGCGATCGAGGCGCTGCATCAGGATGCCTTTACCCTCAAGGCCGTGCTGGGCGAGGTGCAGACAAAGCCCTCCCAGCCCATTGGCCGCAGTGGCCCCAATGCCTTTGGCGAATATCCCAGCTTTCCCGACCGGGGCATGATGCGCCGGGGCATCGCGCTGATCGGCCGGCAGGATACCGACGCCCAGGGCATCCGCCCGCGGGACCAGCGCATCAGCATCCTGGGCGCCAGCAGCGATCACCTGATACTGGATCTGACGCAGGCCCCGGACTATCAGGTGGGGGACCCCGTCCAGTTCGATGTGGATTACGGCGCGCTGCTCAAGGCCTATACCAGCCCCTATCTGTACAAAAGCTTTACATGATCAGGGTTTATTCCCCCATTCCCGCGTGATATACTCTGCGCGGGAGGATGTGTATGGATTATCAAATCAGACAGGGCCGCGAGCAGGATCGCCGCGGCATCGCCGATACCGTGGTGGAGGCCTTCTACGACCAATTCAAGGCGCTGACCACCGACAAAGAGGGCGTGGCAGCCGGCCTGGCCCGGATGCTCAGCCCGGAGAGGTTCACCGTGGCTGTGGATGAGCAGGACCTGGTGGTGGGCACAGTCGGGCTGTCGGACGCCGGCGGCTACGCCGTCACCGTTCAGGCCGACATCCTGCGCCGGGCCATGGGCCTGATCAAGGGCAATATCGCGGCCGTCGCCTTGAAGGACGAGTTTCACGGCCCGCAGCATTTTGAGCCCGGCCAGGCCCATCTGGAGCTGGTGGCGGTGCGCGAAAGCGCCCGCGGCCACCACCTGGCGCAGCGGATGATCACCCACCTGCTGGCCCAGGGCGGCCACAGCCTCTACACACTGGATGTGGTGCAGGGCAATGAGCAGGTCATCCCCCTCTACGAGGGCCTGGGCTTTTCCAAAACCGGCACCGAGAAAGAAAAAAACGGCTGGGCCAAGGGCTTCAGTTTCCGTTACCTGATGGCCCACCGGCCTGCCCCAGGCGCCTGAAAAGCCTGCCTTTGCCCTTGCGCAAGCCCCGCCGCTGGTGTTATCCTGTGTCGGCGGCGAGCCGCGCAGGGGGTTTTTTTGCCCGCGCGACCCAATCTTCGCGCCATGTGAGGAAATCGTCATGATGAATACCCTGGTCATCGCCCTGGGCGGCAATGCCCTGCAGGAGGCCGGTCAGCCGGCCACGGCGGAGAATCAGCTGGAGGTCGTACGACAGACCGCCCAGCGTATCGCGGAGCTGGCGCGCGGCAATCGCCTGCTGATCGTGCACGGCAATGGCCCGCAGGTGGGCCGCCTGGTGCTGCAGAATGAGTATGCCGCGCCCATCACGCCCGCCATGCCCTTTGATGTCTGCGGCGCGATGAGCCAGGGCCTGATCGGCTATCATCTGCAGCAGGCCTTGACAGAGGCCATGGCGGCCCGCGGCATCGGCAAGCGCGCCGTCACCCTGCTCACCCAGGTGGTGGTTGACCAGGACGATCCCGGATTCTCAAACCCCACCAAGCCCATCGGCCCCTTTTACAGCCAGGCTGAGGCCCAGCAGATCGCCCGTGACAAGGGCTATGCCATGAAGGAAGACGCGGGCCGCGGCTGGCGCCGGGTGGTGGCCTCCCCCCAGCCGATCCGCATTGTGGAGCTGGATGCCATACGGGCCCTTGCCGACAACGGCTTCGTGCCCATCTGCGTGGGCGGGGGCGGCATCCCGGTGCTCGCCAGCGGCAGTGACCACCTGGAAGGCACCGCCGCCGTCATCGATAAAGATTTGGCCGCCCAGCGCCTGGCCCAGGACATGGGCGCACAATTGCTGCTGATTCTGACCGCGGTCGACCAGATCGCCATCCATTACAACAAGCCCACACAGCAAAATTTGAGCCGGCTGAGCGCCAATGAGGCCGAGGGCTACCTGCGAGAGGGCCACTTCGCCCCCGGCTCCATGGGCCCCAAAGTGGAGGCCGCGATACAGTTCGTCCGCAGCGCGCCCGGCCGCCGCGCCATCGTCACCTCGCTTGACAAGGCGGAGGAAGCGCTCCGGGGCGAAGCGGGGACGGAGATTTATCAGGCGTAGAGAGGAAGTCAGCCAATCGAGAAGGATAGAGTACACTGATGTTCGTAACTTTGCCCAGAGAAAAGGGTATGGGCAAGCCACTGGGACTCCGCTACAATGGATGATGCTACAACATTCATGAGGAGGAGAACCCAATGGCTCAACGCAAGGATACCACGAATTTCAGCGGATTGCTATTCCAGTTCATGGGAATGGAA
>CAKTTM010000134.1 GCA_934615145.1 uncultured Clostridia bacterium
CGCCAGAGCTGATCGCGCAGACCCCCATCACGCCGCGCGATGCCAGCCGCATGCTGGTGTGCAATCGTGAGGACGACAGGCGAGAGGGCCATATCTTCCGGGAGTTCGCGGATTTTTTGCGTCCCAATGATGTCATGGTCATCAACGAGACAAGGGTGATCCCTGCCCGGTTGCTGGGGCAGAAGATGGACACGGGCGTGGCGGTGGAGTTTCTGCTGCTCAAACGATTGTCCACCGATAGCTGGGAGGCCTTGGTCAAGCCGGGCCGCCGCCTTCGGGAGGGCGCTGTGGTCAGCTTTGGCGACGGCCTGCTGCAGGCCAGCGTCGAGGCCAGCCTGCCCGAGGGCACCCGCCGGGTGCGCTTTCATCATGAGGGCGTCTTTGAGGCGGTGCTCGACCAGCTGGGCCAGACGCCGCTGCCGCCCTATATCCATGAGCAGCTGGCCGACCGCGAGCGCTATCAGACGGTGTATGCCAAGGAGGATGGCAGCGCCGCTGCCCCTACGGCCGGGCTGCACTTCACCCCCCAGGTGCTCGACCGCTTGCGCGACAAGGGGGTGGACATCGTGCCGGTGCTGCTGCATGTGGGGCTGGGCACCTTTCGCCCCGTCAAGGCGGAGGACTTAAGCCAGCACCAGATGCACAGTGAGTACTATCAGGTCAGCGCCTCTGCCGCCAAGCGCATCAACCTGGCGCGGGAGAAGGGCGGGCGCATCGTCTGCGTGGGCACCACCAGCGTGCGCACGCTGGAGACAGTGGCTGACGAGGCAGGCTGCGTCCATGCCGGCAGCGGCGAGACCAGCATCTTCATCACGCCGGGCGTCCAGCTGCGGGCCTGTGACATGCTGCTGACCAACTTTCACCTGCCGCAAAGCACGCTGCTGATGCTGGTCAGCGCCTTCATGGGCCGCGACCGGGCACTCGCCGCCTACGCGCAGGCGGTGCAGGAGAAGTACCGCTTCTTCAGCTTTGGCGACTGCATGCTGATCGGCTCCGGGCTGGTGTAGCGTGTTTCGCTTCGCGCTGCGCTATATCTTTGGCACCCTGGCCTTCCCGCTGGCGGATTACCTGCTCTTTGGCCTGTGGTGCCGTGATTTGCAGTCGGCCTTGCTGGCGGGCGCCAGCCTGATGCTTCTGTACTCACTGCTGCGGCCGCTGGCCCGATTGGTCTCCATCGCCTTTAACCTGCTGACGCTGGGGCTTTTTTCCATCGTGATCGACACCGGGCTGATCCTGCTGACGGTGCGCCTCTTTCCGGAAATGGTCAGGGTCAAGAGCCCTGAGTGGGCGGCGCTTGCGGCGGTCATCATCAATGTGGTACGATTCATCGCAGGAAGGCTGGTGAAAAGTTGATGCGTCCCATCCTGGTCATCGGCGGCATGAATATGGACATATTGGGCCTACCCGAGGGCGAGCTGAGTCTGCGGGAAAGCAGCATCGGCCATGTGCTGATGCGGCCAGGCGGCGTGGGGCGCAACATCGCCCAGCAGCTGGCGGCGCTCGGAGCGCCCGTTGAGCTGATGACGGTGCTGGGCAGCGATGCCTTCTCACAGGCGCTGGAAACCTCCTGCGAAAAGCTGGGCATCGGCCTTCAGTACGCGCTGCGAACCGGGCACAAGGCCTGCGTCTACCTGGCCCTGCACGACGCGCAGGGCGACATGCTGGCCGCGCTCAACGACATGGCGGCCATGGACGCGCTGGACGCTGCCAGTATCCGCGCCAGCCTGCCTCAGGGGGCCTTCAGCGCCTGTGTGCTGGACGCCAACCTGAGCCAGGAGGCGCTGATAGCCGCGGCAGCGCATATCCAGGCGCCGCTGATCGCCGACCCTGTCAGCAGCGACAAAGCCCTGCGCCTGCGGCCCATCCTCCACCAACTCACTGCGCTCAAGCCCAACCTGCAGGAGGCGAGGCGCCTAAGCGGCAGGCAGTCGCCCCAGGAGGCTGCCGCTGCCCTGCTGGACATAGGCGTCAAACAGGTCTTTATCTCTCTGGGCGCGCAGGGGCTCTACTATGCCTCTGCCTCAGCCTCCGGGCTGCTGCCCGCGCTCAAAGTGCCCCTCTCCCCCGCCACGGGGGCAGGCGACGCCATGGTGGCGGGCCTGAGCCTGGCCATCGCGCGGGGGCTGGATACACAGGCAGCCGCGATCTATGGCCGCCAGTGCGCCACCGACCACCTCATCAACAGCTCAGCAGACGCACAGCCCAACCATCAATAGGAGGAAGCATCATGGAACATCTGACCATTTCGCCTCGCGTGCAGGCGGCGCTCAATGAAGGCAGGCCGGTGATCGCGCTGGAGAGCACCATCATCAGCCATGGCATGCCCTACCCACAGAATGTACAGACGGCGCTGGCCTGCGAGCAGCTGGCCCGTGACCACGGCGCGGAGCCGGCCACCGTGGCCGTCATTCAGGGCAAGCTCTGCGCCGGCCTGACGGAAGAACAGATCGAGTACCTGGGCAAGGCCGGCAGCTCCGTCATGAAGGCCAGCCGGCGCGATCTGCCGGTGCTGGTGGCCCGCGGCCTGGACGGCGCCACCACAGTGGCCGCCACCATGATCATCGCGGCCAAGGCCGGCATCAAGGTCTTCGCCACTGGCGGCATCGGCGGCGTGCACCGCGGCGCGCAGACCAGCATGGACATCTCCGCCGACCTGGAGGAGCTGGCCCGCACGCCGGTGGCGGTGGTATGCGCCGGCGCCAAAGCCATCCTGGACCTTGGGCTGACGCTGGAGTATCTGGAGACCAAGGGCGTGCCCGTCATCGGCTACCGCACCACCTCACTGCCCGCCTTCTACACCCCCGACAGCGATTTCAGCGTGGACTACCGCATGGACAGCCCGGAAGAAATTGCCGCCGCCCTGCGCGCGCAGCGATCGCTCAATTATCCCGGCGGCATGCTGATCACCAACCCCATCCCCCAGGAGTTTGCCATGGCCAAGGAGGTCATCAACTTCGCCATCGAAGAGGCGCTGAAGATGGCCGCCAAGCAGGGCATCAAGGGCAAGGAGACCACGCCCTTCCTGCTCTCGCAGGTGGTCGACCTGACCGGCGGCGGCAGCCTGGACAGCAACATCCACCTGGTCTACAACAATGTGGAGCTGGCCGCCAAGATCGCCGCGGCGCTGTAATACTGAACGAACTACAAATACACACAAAAAAAGCCGCTCAGATGGGCGGCTTTTGACATCCTAAGTGCTGTGACTCAGGCGTTGGCGCGGTTGAGCGCCTTGGCCAGGCGGGCCTTCTTGCGGCTGGCAGTGTTCTTGTGAACAACGCCCTTGGCCACGGCTTTATCCAGAGCGGAGGTGACGACCTTCAGCTCCGACTGGGCGGCGCTGGGATCGGCAGCGAGGACCGCGCTAAACTTCTTGACCTGGGTCTTCACGCCAGACTTGACCATGCGATTGCGCAGGTTCTTCTTCTGGGTGACGCTCACGCGCTTGATCGACGACTTGATGTTGGGCAACTTCTTTCACCTCCACGAGTAAACTGTGCTTAACAAGCAAATGGTATCATAGCACATCACTTAAAGCCGCGCAAGCACTTTTTTCGCAATTTGGGGTCTTTTCCCGGCGCTCACAAGGGTATGATGTCAGCACGCGGCGCGACACTGTTTGCCCGATGCAAGATAGTTAACAGGAGAAGCCATGTCAGAGAGAATCGTCAGGCTGTCCGACAGCGTCTACAGCCTGTGCACACAGTATCCAGAGCTCAAAGAGCTCATGGTGCAGCTGGGTTTCAGCGACATCGTCAAGCCCGGCATGCTCAGCAGCGTGGGGCGGCTGATGACGCTGCCCAAGGGCGCCAAGATGCGCAAAATCGACTTAGCGCAGATCAAGGCCCGATTGGAGGCTGAGGGCTTTGTGGTCGTAGACTGATGTTTCAGCGCAGCTGATCGACCGCGGCCTGCTGGATGGCAAGGCCATCGCGGTAGCGTGCCATGAAGCGCTCAAAGCCGGCCACATCCTGAGGCTCAGGCTGGATATGACTGGCGGGCACCGCGGCAAACACCCGATTGGCCAGGAATTGCTCCAGACGTTCGCCCGCATCCTCCCTCAGGCAATAGGCCGCCAGCAGCGCGATGCCCCAGGCGCCGCCCTCGCCGGCGTGGGCCATCACGGTGACCGGCGCCTTCAGCGCTGCGGCGCTGAAGCGCTGCCCGGCGCTGCCGGTCTTGTACAGGCCGCCGTGGCCCACCAGCTGATCAAGGCTGACCTGCTCGTGGTCCAGTATGTCCATGCCGATGCGCAGGGTGCCTAGTGAAGAGAAGAGTATGGCCCGCGCCAGATTGGCAAAGCTCAGCTCCGCCTCCGGCGTCCAGGCCAGCAGCGGCCGCCCCTCCTCAAAGCCGGTGATCGGCTCACCTGAATAATAGCCATAGCTCAGCAGCCCGCCTGCGTCAGCGGCGCCGTGCAGCGCCTGCTCAAAGAAGGCCTCATAGATCTGGCCGATGTCGATGGGCAGCCCCGCCGCCTTGGCAAAGCCCTCAAAGACGGCGACCCACTTATTCAGATCGGTGGTGCAGTTGTTGCAGTGCACCATGGCCACAGGCCAGCCGCTGGGCGTGGTGACCATGTCGATCTCTGGATAGTGCCGTGACAGTGCCTTTTCCAGCACCGCCATCAGAAAGATCGAGGTGCCGGCCGATATATTACCGGTGCGGGGCGCCACGCTGCCCGTGGCCACCATGCCGGTACCGGCATCCCCCTCGGGCGGGCAAAGCGGGATCCCCGCCTGCAGGCGGCCGCTGGGGTCAAGCATCCGGGCGCCCTCACGGCTTAGCTCCCCCGCCGCGTCGCCCGCCACCAGCACCTGGGGCAGCAGTTCCCTGATCTGCCAGTGATAGCCCCGGTCGCGTATCAGCGCGTCAAACTTGTCCAGCATCTGGGCCACATAGCCCCGCCCGCTGGCATCGATGGGGAACATGCCAGAAGCATCCCCCACCCCCAACACCTTCCTGCCCGTCAGCTGCCAGTGCACATAGCCCGACAGCGTTGTCAGAAAACCCAGCGAGGGCACATGCGCCTCGCCATCCATAATGGCCTGGTAGAGATGCGATATGCTCCAGCGCTGGGGGATGGTAAAGGACATGACATCTGAGAGCAGTTCGGAGGCCTGAAGCGTGGTGGTGTTGCGCCAGGTGCGAAAGGGCGTCAGCAGCTGCCCCGCCTCGTCAAAGGCCAGGTAGCCGTGCATCATGGCACTGATGCCGATGGCTGCCACTTGGTGGATGTCCACATCATATTGCCGCTTCACCTGCCCGCACAGGTCAGCATAGGCGGCCTGCAGGCCTGTCCAGACCTCCGGCAGATCATAGGTCCACAGGCCGTCCACCAGCTTGTTCTCCCAGCTGTAGCCGCCCACCGCGATGGGCAGGTGATCGCTGCCCGTCAGCACCGCCTTGATGCGGGTGGAGCCCAGCTCGATGCCCAGCACCGACCGCCCCGCCTGGATAAAAGCCCTGGCTTCACTTTTCTGTGCGCTCATACTGCCTCCTGATCGCTGTCGCCCTGCAATGGCATTTATTTCCCTGATGAATCCATGATAGCAATGCCGCGCCAAGGCGTCAAGCCAGGCAGGGTTAGCATCTTGTCT
>CAKTTM010000135.1 GCA_934615145.1 uncultured Clostridia bacterium
TTTCGGAAGGTGGCAGCCGTCTGCTCCCTGGCGAACCGCAGCCTGTCGCGCCGCGTCAGCGTGGGCGAATCGATGTCGACGCTGCCGGCGGTGAAGATAAAGGCCTCCACATGCTTTTCCATCCCCAGCCTCTCGATGATGGTGCCGCCGGTGACCGCGATGACCAGGCCCAGCAGCACATAGAGCGCGGCGATCTTCCAGCCGAATATGCTCATCAGCAGCAGCAGGGAGCCCAGGTCCACCATGGGCGAGGAGATCAGGAAGGAAAAGGTCACCCCCAGTGGCAGGCCGGCGCTGGTAAAGCCGATGAACAGCGGGATGGAGGAACAGGAGCAAAAGGGCGTCACCGTGCCCAGCAGGGCTGCCACCGTGTTGGCGCCGATGCCGCGGAAGCGGCCCAGGATCCGGCGGCTGCGCTCAGGCGGGAAATAGCTCTGGATATAGCTGATCGAAAATATCAGCACGCACAGCAGGATGACAATCTTGATGACATCGTAGACGAAAAACTGCAGGCTGCCCACCCAGCGGTTGCTGATGTCCAGGCCCAGCGCCGAAAGGCCTGCGCCAATCAGGTCGCTTAGCCACCTCATCCCCAGGATCTGATACTGTATAAAGTCCCACAGCGAGCTTAGCACGATGATCCAGTCACTCCTTACAGGTAAAAAATATGGCTGGCCTCAGTCACAGCGGCAGCTGCCCGCATTGGGCGTGCAAGACAGTGCGGCGATATAGGCCTTGAAGGCCGCCAGCGCGGCGCAGTTGATGGCGTAATAGTTCCACTTGCCCTCGCGGCGCACATCCACCAGGCCGCTGTCGGTCAGCAGCTTCATGTGATAGGAAAGCGTGGGCTGGGTGATCTCAAAGGCCTCCAGCAGCCGGCAGGCGCAGTTTTCGCCCTCGGCCAGCATCTGGATGATCTGCAGCCGGTTGGCATCGCTCAAGCACTTGCAGATCAGCGCCGCATCGATGGTGTTCATAGGCCCTCCTTGAGATAGATGATTATCTATGCGATAGCCTATCACTCGGGCGGGCCTCTGTCAATAGCTTGGGGCGCAGAGAAAAGCGCCCATCCGGGATAGCCGGAGGGCGCTCATCGGGTGTCTTGTGTGGTCACAGCAGCTTGCGCCCCCATTTATCGGTGGAGGCGCCCAGCAGGATGATGAATATATCCACCACCCAGCCGATGCCAAACAGGCCAAAGCTGAGCAGGTAGAGGATGCCAGCGCCCACCTTGCCGACATAGAACTTGTGCAGGCCCAGAAAGCCAAAGCACAGGCAGAGGAAGAGGGCCACCCAGCGGCTCTTGACCGAACGCGCGGGCCAGGCCGGCGCCTCGTGCACGGTGTTGTATACATTGACCACCACCGGCTGAGCGGGCTGGGCAGGGGCGCTCTGCTGTGGGTGCAGCGCGGGCGGATAGAAGCCGCAGTAGGGGCACTGCCTTTTCTGCAGATCGACATTGGCCCCGCAGCGCTCACAGATCATGCCTGGCTCCTTTCAGCGATGGCTATCTGGCACCCTTGTCGTAGGGGATGCCCTCCGCCTTGGGCGCGCGGCTCTTCTTGCTGGTGAGGATGAGCACGATCATGGTGACGATATAGGGCAGCATCAGGTAGATGTACTCACTGGACCGTATGTTCTTGAAGTCCGGCAGGAAGGGGATGGAGCCCGAATAGCTGCCGATGATCTTGAAGAAGGCGAAGAACAGCGAGGCCCAAAGGATGTTCAGCGGCTTCCAGTTGCCAAATATCATCACCGCCAGCGCCAGGAAGCCATAGCCCGCCACCTGGCTTTGAAAGCCGCTGCCCGCCGCCACCGTGAAGGCCAGGCCGCCCACGCCGCCCAGGAAGCCCGAGAAGGTGACGCCGATGTAGCGCATCTTGTAGACATTGACGCCCACCGAGTCCGCTGCCTGGGGATGCTCGCCGCAGGCGCGCAGGCGCAGGCCCAGGCGTGTCTTGTAGAGCATGAAGGCCGACAGCGCCAGCAGCAGCAGGGCCAGCGGTGTGGTCAGGTACATAGATTTGTAGATCAGCCGCGTCCAGAAGTCACTGTTGCTGACCAGGCCCATGGATTCTGCCGTGATGCGCACCCAGCCTGGGATCAATATCGTGGTGTTGCCCTGCCCCTGGATGGCCCAGGTGAGCACGACGGCAAAGGCCGGGGCCAGCATGTTCAGCGCCGTGCCGCCGATGGTCTGATCGGCCTTCAAGTTGATGGAGGCAAAGGCCAGCAGCAGCGAATAGATGACGCCCGACAGCCCGGCCGCCAGCACCGCGATCAGCACCGCCAGCTGCGGATAGCTCTGCCCAAAGCCCATCAGGTCAAAGGCGCGCAGCAGCAGGCAGCTGATCAGGGCGCCGATGATCATGATGCCCTCCAGCGCGATGTTGATGACGCCCGAGCGCTCGGAGAACATGCCGCCCAGCGCCACCAGCAGCAGGGGCACGGCAAAGAGCACCGTCGCGCTTAAGATATCTGCCAGTATGTTCATGCTTGGTCCTCCTGCTCCAGGTCCTGACGCTCCAGCCTGCTTTGCTTTTGCCGCCTGATGCGGCCCAGTATCTCGCGCATCAGCAGTGAGAAGGCGCTGAGATAAATGATGGCCGCGATGATGATGTCGATGATCTCCTTGGCAAACTCCGGCTGCAGCGCCTCCCCGCCCACCTGGATATAGCCGATGAAGAGAGAGGAAAAGATGGTGCCGATGGGATGGCTGGCCGCCAGCAGCGCGATGGGGATGCCGTTAAAGCCCATGGTCAGCAGGTGCTTGCCCAGGGTGAACTGCGCCGTGCCGCTTAAGTAATACAGCCCGCCGCCCAGGCCGGACAGCGCGCCTGCGATGATCATCGACAGCACGATGTTGCGCTTGTCGTTGATGCCGGCGTAGCGGCTGGCGTTGCGGTTGTGCCCGCAGGCCTTGAGCTCGTAGCCAAAGGTGGTCTTCTGCAGCACATACCACATGATGATGGCCACGATGATGGCCAGGAAGATGGCGATGTTCATGTAGTTGGAGCCCATGATCTCGTCCAGGCCCAGCTTGGGCAGTATCGCCGACTCATTGGCCGCCTTCAGCGCCGCTGTGCGGTCCTTGTTGATGGCGCCCCAGGCGTTGGCCAGCATGCGGGGCGAGTTGTAGAGGAAGAGATTGCAGCCAAACAGGCCTATCCAGTTGAACATGATGGCCGTGATGACCTCATTGACATTGAACAGCGCCTTGCACAGCCCCGGGATGGCGCCCCAGAGCGCGCCGCCGATCATGCCCAGCACCAGGCAAAGGTACCAGGGCAGCTGCCAGAGGATGGCGCCCACGAGCGCGAAGACAGCGCCCACGGTGTATTGCCCGGTGGCCCCGATGTTGAACAAACCTGTCTTGAAGGCAAAGCCCACCGACAGGCCGGTCATCAGCAGCGGTGCCGCGGTGTAGAGCACCTTGGCCACGCGGTCGGGCGAGCGTAGGCCGGTGAAGACGATGTTGCCAAAGCCGTACAGCGCCTTATCAGCGTTGAAGACCAGCAGCAGCAGGAAGCCCACCAGCAGCCCAGCACCAATGGATATCAGCGAGGCCAGTATGTTGTCCGCGCCCCGTATCTGAAAGCGCCTTGTCTTGCCCTGCATTTATATGGCCTCCTTCTGCGCGGCCTGCTGGCGCTTGGCGCCGGCCATGTACAGCCCCAGCTCCTGCACGGAGACGCTGCGCGGGTCAAACTCGCCCACGATCTCGCCCTCGTACATCACCAGGATGCGGTCAGACACATTCATGACCTCCTCCAGCTCCAGGCTGACCAGCAGCACCGCCTTGCCGGCGTCGCGCTGGGCCACCAGCTGCTGGTGGATGTACTCGATCGCGCCCACGTCCAGGCCGCGGGTGGGCTGCACCGCCACCAGCAGCTCGCCCTTCTTATCCATCTCGCGGGCCACGATGGCCTTTTGCTGGTTGCCGCCGGACATGCTGCGCGCGATGGTCTGCGGCCCCTGGCCGCTGCGCACATCGTACTGCTTGATCAGGCGATTGGCGTAGTCGCGCACCGCGCCCTTCTTGATGCGGCCGCCGCTTTGGAATTCCGGCTCCCAGTAGCGCTGCAGCACCAGGTTGTCCTCCAGGCTGAAGTCCAGCACCAGGCCGTGCTTGTGCCTGTCCTCAGGGATATGGCTCATGCCCAGCACGCTGCGGCTGCGGATGGGCATGCCCATCATCTCCTGCCCCATCAGCTTCATGCTGCCGGCGCTGGCCTTTTCAAGGCCGGTGAGTGCTGACACAAACTCGGTCTGCCCATTGCCCTCGATGCCGGCCAGGCAGAGGATCTCGCCCCGCCGTACCGAGAAGCTGACATCCCGCACGGCGTCCTTCTTGTGCAGCCGGGAGGGCACGGACAGGCCCTTGACCTGCAGCACCGTGTCCCCAGGCGCCCGCTCCATCTTCTCCACTGAGAAGCTGATGTCGCGGCCCACCATCATGCGGCTGAGCTCTTCCTTGCTGGTGTCTGCGATGTCCACGGTGCCGATCAGCTTGCCCTTGCGCAGCACGGTGCAGCGGTCGGCCACCGCCATGATCTCATTGAGCTTGTGGGTGATAAACAGGATGGACTTGCCCTCCTTGGCAAAGCCGCGCATCACAGCCATCAGCTCGTCGATCTCCTGGGGCGTCAGCACCGCGGTGGGCTCGTCAAATATCAATATCTCGTTGTCGCGGTAGAGCATCTTGAGGATCTCCACCCGCTGCTGCATGCCCACTGATATGTCCTCGATCAGGGCGTCGGGATCCACCTTGAGGCCATAGCTTTCGCTCAGGCGCAGCACCTTCTTGCGCGCCTCGTCCTTGACCAGCACGCCGCCCTTGGTCTCTTCCGCGCCCAGGATGATGTTGTCCAGCACCGAAAAGACCTCCACCAGCTTGAAGTGCTGGTGCACCATGCCGATGTGCAGGGCGTTGGCGTCATTGGGGCTGTGGATGCGGACGGGCTGGCCATCCTTCAGGATGCTCCCCTTCTCGGGCTGGTACAGGCCAAACAGCACGCTCATCAGCGTGGATTTGCCCGCGCCATTCTCGCCAAGCAGGGCGTGTATCTCGCCGCGCCTTAGCCGCAGCGTGATGTCGTCATTGGCGCGGATGCCAGGGAACTCCTTGGTGATGCCCAGCATCTCGATGACGTAGTCGCTCATGATCTCTCCCTTTCAGGACAAGTTGCGCATGCGCCCACCCCAAGTGGGCAGGCGCATGAGAATGGGGCTAACGCCTCAATCGAAGTCAGGGGCTGCCCCAATGAGTGAGGCAGCCCCTGTGTGTTACTTAGTTCTGGTAGTCCACCGTGGTCACTTCCACCGCGGGCTCCACATCGATGGCGGGGGAGACGACGACGCTCTCGTCCTTGAGCTTGGCGTAGAGCTCGTTGTACTCATCCTGGGTGTACTTGGCAAAGCGCCAGCTGCCTTCGACCGTGGGCAGGCCCACGCCGTCCACCTTGGCGCCCAGGGTGTCCACCTTACCCTGCATGTCCTCGGGCAGCTTGCCGCCGTTGTCATAGAAGGCGGTCAGC
>CAKTTM010000136.1 GCA_934615145.1 uncultured Clostridia bacterium
GGCCACCACTGGCCGCCTCGGGCGATATGTGGCCGATGGCGGCGCCGCGCGTGGCGCCGGAGAACCTGCCGTCGGTGATCAGGGCCACATCCTCATCCAGGCCCATGCCGGCGATGGCGGAGGTGATGGCCAGCATCTCGCGCATGCCCGGCCCTCCCTTGGGGCCCTCGTAGCGGATGACAACCACATCGCCCTTCTTAATGGCGCCCGCAAAGATGGCCTCTGCCGCCGCTTCCTCGCTGTTGAACACGCGGGCAGATCCCCTGTGGCGCAGCATCTTGTCCGCCACGGCGCTTTGCTTGACCACGCTGCCGCCGGGGGCCAGATTGCCAAAGAGCATGGCCAGGCCGCCCTGCTTGGCATAGGGCGCGTCAAAGGGATGAATGACGCTGGTGTCCAGATTATGCGCCTTGTCCAGCGCCTCGCCCAGTGTCTTGCCCTGAACCGTCACACAGTCCTGATGGATGAGCCCGCCTGAGGCCAGCTCCTTCATCACAGCGTGGATGCCGCCTGCCCTGTCCAGGTCCTGCACATGGTGCCGGCCCGCGGGGGCCAGCTTGCATAGGTTAGGCGTGCGGGCGCTGATGTCATTCAAATGCTCCAGGCTGTAGTCAAGCCCTGCCTCGTGGGCAATGGCGGCCAGGTGCAGCGCGGTATTGGTGGAGCAGCCAAGTGCCATATCCACCGTCAGCGCGTTGTCCAGCGCGGCGCCAGTCAGTATGTCGCTGACGGTGATGCCCTGTTCTAATAAGGCCATCACCTGGATGCCGGCCGCCTTGGCCAGGCGCAGGCGCTTGGCGTAGACGGCGGGGATGGTGCCATTGCCGGGCAGAGCCAGGCCCAGCGCCTCGGTCAAGCAGTTCATGGAGTTGGCGGTGAACATGCCAGAGCAGCTGCCGCAGCCGGGGCAGGCCTCCTCCTCCACCAGGTCCAGCTCGCTCTGGGTGATGGTGCCGGCGCTCAGCGCCCCCACCGCCTCAAAGACGGAGTTGAGGTCCAGCGCGCCATTGCCCAGATCCAGCGACAGCATGGGTCCGCCGGAGACAAAGATGCTGGGCAGGTCCAGGCGCGCCGCCGCCATCAGCATGCCAGGCACCACCTTGTCACAGCTGGGGATAAAGACCAGCGCGTCAAAGCAATGGGCCTTAGCCATGCACTCGATGGCGTCGGCGATCAGCTCCCTGGTGCACAGGCTGTAGCGCATGCCCTCATGCCCCATGGCGATACCGTCGCAGACGGCGATGGTATTGAACTCCAGCGGCGTGCCGCCGGCCATCAGCACGCCGTCCTTGACGGCGCGGGCCACCTTGTCCAGGTGGGTATGGCCGGGCACCACTTCGTTAAATGAGTTGGCAATGCCAATCAGCGGCCGCCTGATCTGCTCGCTGGAGACGCCTGCTGCCTTGAGCAGCGAGCGCTGCGGCGCGCGATGGGGCCCTGTCTTCATGCTGTCAGATCGCAGGCTCATGCCTTCTTCCCCGATTCCTGCGCGGCGGAGTCGGGCTTCTTCCAGCTCATCTTTTCGCGCAGCTCGGCGCCGGTCTTCTCCAGCTGGCTGGTCTGAGCCATGCGGCGCATGGCGTTGAAGTGCGGGCGGCCCGCCTGGTTCTCCAGTATCCAGTCCATGGCAAAGCTGCCGTCCTGGATGCGGGTGAGCACCTTCTTCATCTCTTTCTTGACATCGTCGGTGATGATCTTGGGGCCGACGGTGTAGTCGCCGTACTCCGCGGTGTCAGAGATCGAGTAGCGCATGAAGCTCAAGCCCCCTGCTACCGCCAGGTCGATGATCAGCTTCATCTCGTGCACGCACTCAAAGTAGGCGTTCTCGGGCTGATAGCCAGCCTCCACCAGTGTATCAAAGCCTGCCTTCATCAGCGCGGTCACACCGCCGCAGAGCACGGCCTGCTCGCCAAACAGATCGGTCTCGGTCTCCTCGCGGAAGCTGGTCTGCAGCACGCCCGCCCTGGCGCCGCCGATGGCGGAGGCATAGGCCAGCGCCACCTGCAGCGCGTCGCCCGTGGCGTCCTGCTCGATGGCCACCAGGCAGGGCACGCCTTTGTCCTCCTGATACTGGGTGCGCACAGTATGGCCGGGGCCCTTGGGCGCCACCATGATGACATTGACATCCTTGGGCGGTACGATCTGGCCGTAGTGGATGTTAAAGCCATGGGCGAAGGCCAGCGTCATGCCCGCGCGCAGGTTGGGGCCGATGGCATCGTGATAGAGCTTGGCCTGCTTCTCATCGGGCACCAGCACCATCACCAGGTCTGCCGCCTTGACGGCGTCGGCGGTATTCATCACCTCAAAGCCCGCGGCCTTGGCGTGCTGGGCGGACTTGGAGCCCTCATAGAGACCGATCACCACCTGGACACCCGAGTCGCGCAGGTTCTGCGCGTGCGCGTGGCCCTGGCTGCCATAGCCCACGACGGCTACCTTTTTCCCCTTGAGCAGCTCCTGATTGCAGTCCTTCTCATAAAACATATTGGCCATGGTTTTACTCCTCCTGCTGCGCTTGCAGCGTATAATCTCCCCGACCGATGGCGGTCAGGCCTGTGCGGCATAGTTCCGTGATCCCATAGGTTTCCATCAGCGCGATAAAGGCATCCAGCTTGGACTTTTCGCCCGTGATCTCGGCGGTCACCGACTGCGGGGTCAGGTCCACGATCTTGGCGCGGAAGACATTGGCGGACTCCTGCACCTGGCCCAGCTTGTCCGGCGGCACCTGCACCTTGATGAGCATCAGCTCGCGCAGCACCGTGCGCGCCTCGTCCATCACCTCCACCTTGATCACATCGTGCAGCTTTTCCAGTTGCCGCACGATCTGCTCGCGCAGCCTCTCGTCCCCGCTGGTCAGGATGGTGATGCGCGAGATCAGGGGATCCTGCGTCTCACCCACCGACAGGCTGTCGATGTTAAAGCCCCTGCGTCCAAAGAGGCTGGACACCCTGGTCAGCACGCCTGCCTGGTTGTTGACCAGCATCGCCAGTGTAAAGCGCTCGTCCTGCATACCCTCACCCCCTCAAAATGATCTGGTCGATGGTGCCGCCCGGCGGTATCATGGGTAGCACCTTTTCGTCACGGTCGATGTGTACATCCATCACCACGGGCCCCTGCTCGCGCAGGGCCTGGCTTACGGCGTCGGCCAGCTGTGCCATGTCCGTCACGCTGATGCCCTTGGCGCCAAAGGCCTGGGCCAGCTTGACAAAGTTGGTCACCCTGCCGTCCATGGTGGTGCTGGCGTAGCGGCCGTCATAAAACAGTGTCTGCCATTGGCGCACCATGCCCAGCACTGAGTTGTTGAGCACGACGATGATCAGCGGCAGCTGATGGGTGACAGCGGTGGCCAACTCCTGCATGTTCATGTGAAAGCTGCCGTCGGAAGTGAACAGCACCGTGCGCTTGCCGCTGCCCATGCAGGCGCCGATGGCGGCCCCCAGGCCAAAGCCCATGGTGCCCAGACCGCCGGAGGTGATGAAGGTGCGCGGCTTTGAGAAGCGGTAGTACTGCGCCGTCCACATCTGGTGCTGGCCCACATCGGTGGCGATGATGGTGTCCTCGCCCGCCTGACCGTTGATCGACTCGATCACCATCTGTGGGTTGAGCCTGCGCATGTCCATGCTCAGGTGGCTGTCGGGCATCTGGATGATCTCCCTGACCTCCTGCTGCCAGCCGTTTTCCTCGCGGGCGACGCCCATCGCCAGCAGCTTTTCCAGGATGGTCTTCACATCGCCCACCACCGAGGCGTAAGCCGGTATGTTCTTGCCGATTTCTGCGATGTCGATGTCCAGATGCAGCACCTGCTTGCCATTGGCATAGGATATCTTGTTGCCGGTGGCGCGGTCGGAAAAGCGGGTGCCCACCGCGATCAGCAGGTCGCAGGCGGCCTGCGCCTTGCTGGCGGCAAAGCGGCCGTGCATGCCCGTCATGCCAAGGAACAGCGGATGGCTCTGCGGCATGGCCGTCAGGCCCATCATGCTGGTACCCACCGGGGCGTGCAGGGCCTCGGCAAAGGCCTGCAGCGCCAGGGAGGCACCGGATGTGACAACGCCGCCCCCCGCGTAGATAAAGGGCTTGCGGGAAGCGGCGATCAGCTCCAGGGCGCGCGCCAGCGAGGCCTCGTCAGGCTGGCGTCGGGTGCTCACTTTGCCGGCAGGCGGAGGCGCGTACTCACAGCTCTCGCGCTGGCAGTCCTTGGGCAGGTCCACCAGCACCGGGCCCGGGCGGCCGGAGGCCGCCAGGCGGAAGGCCTCGCGCAGCGTGGGCGCCAGGTCCTTGACATCCTTGACGATGTAGTTGTGCTTGGTGATGGGCATGGTGATGCCGATGATGTCGACCTCCTGGAAGCTGTCGCGGCCGATCAGGTTGATGGCCACATTGCCGGTGATGGCCACCATCGGGATGCTGTCCAGGTAGGCGTTGGCGATGCCGGTGACCAGGTTGGTGGCACCGGGGCCGGATGTGGCGATCACCACGCCGGTGCGCCCTGTGGCCCTGGCATAGCCGTCAGCGGCATGTGCCGCCCCCTGCTCATGGCAGGTGATGACATGCTGTATGCTGTCCTGCGCCTGGTACAGCGCGTCATAGATATCCAGCACCGCACCGCCTGGATAGCCAAAGACGGTGTCGACCCCCTGCTCCTTGAATACCTCGATGAGTATCTGAGCGCCCTTTAGCTGCATTGTGTCCTCCCTCCATCCTAAAAGCCCCTGTCACCGTTGTGCACGGGTACAGGGGCTTAGCTCTTTGATCCTGTCAGGATGCGGCTACATGCTTCCTCTGTGCTTGCACAACCTCAAAATGGCCCTGTCAATAATTCGAACAAGGCCCACGGTAAGCAGGAGGTTGTACTGGCGGGAAGTCTGGGTGTTCAAAACATTCTCCTTGATCTTGTGATGTGCATGCTCATGCACGAACAATAATAAAATAACAGCTTGCCTACTAGCGCGTCAAGTGGGTATGTTGTTTTATTAATGTTTTTCGCGACGGGGCACGATCTCCAGCCAGTAGCCATCGGGGTCGGCGATGAAGTAGATGCCCATGCCCTCATTCTCGTAGCAGATGCAGTCCATCTCCTTGTGCAGCTTGTGGGCGGCCTCATAATCGTCAACGACAAAGGCCAGATGGAACTCATTGTCGCCCAGGTTATAGCTGGGCTTGTCGTAGTGCTTCAGCCAGGTCAGCTCCAGCTGGTGGCCGGTCTGGCCGTCGCCCAGGAAGACCAGGGTAAAGTCTTCCTGCACATTGCGGCGCAGCTCCTTGAGGCCCAGGGCCTGCTGATAGAAGGCCAAAGACTTCTCCAAGTCGACCACATTGAAGTTGTTGTGGGCAAAGGTAAAACAGGGGCCCTGGGGATGTAGGTTGTTGTCCTGATGGCTCATGGGGCTACCTCCTTATACCAATCGAAATCGTTATTGCATCCAAAGCGGGCAGGTATTTTGTGCCGACGCGAGGAGCAGTCGAGCGGTAGCGTAGCGGCGCTACGCGAAGCGAGCAGCGACATGGCGTCGGCGCAAAAGACCAA
>CAKTTM010000137.1 GCA_934615145.1 uncultured Clostridia bacterium
AGCATATGTCGATCACCTGGCCGTCGTGGGGCGCCGTGACCTCGGTGATCTGCTTCATCACCTCGATCAGGCAGAGCACATCGCCGGTGTGCACGCGGTCGCCGATCTGCACAAAGGGCTTGCCGCCGGGCTCGGGCGCCTCGTAATAGATGCCGACGACCGGTGACTTGACCTCGATGACGCGGTTGAAGTCCACCCCGCCCTCGTCAGCGGGCAGGCTGGGCGCGGCCACCAGGGCGGGCGCCAGCGGCTGGGGCGCCACTTGCGGCGCCTCTGGCGCCGTGATCTGCCGCTGCAGCATCACGCGCTCCTCGCCTTCACGCACATCCAACGTGCTTAAGCTGCTCTGCTCAAAGAGACGGATGATTTCTTTTAATTGCTTGATGTTCATGTGGCCCTCCTGACGGCCAGGGCGCCATTGTGCCCGCCAAAGCCAAGCGATACCGACAGCCCCAGCTGCGCCTGATAGCTCCGCGCGCTGTGTGGCACATAGTCCAGGTCACAGTCCGGGTCCGGGCTGTCCAGGTGGATGGTGGGCGGCAGCAGGCCCTCTTTTAATGCCTGCAGGGTGGCGATCAGCTCGGCCCCGCCGGCCGCGCCCAGCAGGTGGCCGGTGGCGCCCTTGATGGAGGAGACGGGCGTCTGCCTGGCCCTGTCCTCGCCCAGGGCCTGCTTGATGGCCTGGGTCTCCGTCTTGTCATTCAGCGGCGTGCCGGTGCCGTGGGCGTTGATGTAGATCTGTTCATCACCCCTGTCCCCAGCCTCGGCCAGCGCCAGGCGCATGGCGCGCGTGGCGCCCTGGCCGCTGGGCTCAGGGGCGGTGATGTGGTAGGCGTCACAGGTGGCGCCATAGCCCACGATCTCGCCCAGGATGGCGGCGCCGCGCTGAAGCGCGTGCTCGTAATTCTCCAGCACCAGCACGGCCGCGCCCTCGCCCAGCACAAAGCCGGCGCGGCGGCTGTCAAAGGGCAGGCTGGCGGCCATGGGGTCACTGGCTTCGCTGAGCGCCATGCAGTTGGTAAAGCCCGCGACGGCAATGGGGTTGACCGATGCCTCACTGCCGCCCGCGATCACCGCGTCCAGGTAGCCGTGGCGTATCTGGCGGTAGGCCTCGCCCACCGCGTGGGTGGAGGTGGCACAGGCGGTGACCACCGGCACACAGGCGCCCTGCGCATTGTAGCGGATGGCGATATTGCCCGCCGCCATGTTGCCGATCATCATGGGGATGCACAGCGGCGATACCCGGCCGGGGCCACGCTTGACCAGCTTTTCGGACTCGTAGAAGAAGGTATCGATGCCGCCGATGCCGCTGGACACATTGACGCCCAGGCGCTCGGGGTCCACCTGGCCCAGCAGCTGGCTTTGCTCCATGGCCTCATGCGCCGCCGCCATGGCATAGCGGGTGAACAGGTCCATCCGCCGGGCATCACCCACCGCCATGCCGTGGGCCGCGGGGTCAAAATCCTTGACCTCAGCCGCGATATGCACCTTGTAGCCTTCGGTGTCAAAGCGGGTGATGGGCCCGATGCCGCACTGCCCCTGTGTCAGGGCGCGCCAGAACGCGGGCACGGAGTTGCCCAGCGGGGAGATGATGCCATAGCCTGTGACTGCCACACGATTCATGCTCATTGCCCTCACATGTACATGCCGCCGTCCACCTGCAGCACGCAGCCGGTCAGGTAGTCGGCCTCGGGGGAACAGAGATAGCCAACCGCCGCCGCCACATCCTGGGCGCTGCCGGCCCGCCGCATGGGTACCTGCGCCAGCGCCGCGCTCAGCGCCGCCTCTGGCATGGCTTTCACCATATCGGTGTCGATAAAGCCGGGCGCCACGGCATTGACGGTGACGCCGCGGGTGGCAAGCTCGCGGGCGATGGTCTTGGTAAGCCCGATCATGCCGGCCTTGGCGGCGGCGTAGTTGGCCTGGCCGGCATTGCCCATCAGGCCCGAGACCGAGCTGATGTTGACGATGCGGCCCCAGCCCGCGCGCATCAGATCGCGGTAGCAGGCCTGTATGCAGTGGAAGGCGCCGCTCAAATTGACCTGCAGCACCCGGGCAAAGTCCTCGCCCGTCATGCGCAGCGTCAGGCCGTCGCGGGTGATGCCGGCGTTGTTGATGAGGATATCCACCGGGCCAAAGCTGTCCTTGACCTGCTGCACGGCGGATTTCACCGCCGCCTCGTCTGAGACATCGCACTTTATGGCCAGGGCCTTGGCGCCCGCCGCCTCGATGGCCAGCGCGGTCTCGCGCGCGGCGTCCGCCCGCCCGGCGTAAAAAATAGCGATCTGGCCGCACTGGCCGGCCAGGCGGATGGCGATCGCACGGCCGATGCCACGGCCGCCGCCTGTCACCAGCGCGGTGAGCGTCTTGTCGGTCACTTGCTGTCCTCCAGCCGCGCCTTGGCGGCCACCAGTCCCTCCCAGTCCTCCGCCTGCAGGCAGAGGGCGCCGGGCAGTATCTTGCCGATGAGGCCGCTTAGCACCTTGCCGGGCCCCAGCTCCAGAAATCTGTCCACACCGGCCTGCGCCAGGTTTTCGATGGTCTTGACCCACTGCACGCTCTGCGAGGGCTGCAGCGCCAGCCACTCGCGCGCACTGTGCAATGCATAGGGCTGGGCGCTGAGGTTGGCGTAGACGGGCAGCCGGGGTTCAGACAGGGCCTGTTCGGCCAGGGCCGAGGCCAGCATGTCGCTGGCAGAGAGCATCAGCGGCGAGTGGAAGGCGCCGGCCACATTGAGGCGCATGCTGCGCCCGCCAATCGCCTTCACCGCCGCGTCAAAGGCGTCCAGGGGCGCAAAGGGCCCGGCCACCACGGTCTGCTCCGGGGCGTTGAAGTTGGCGGCCACCACCTCCGGGTGATCCAGCAGCAGCTGGCGCACCTGCTGGGCATCCAGGCGCAGCACCGCGCTCATGCCGCCGGGCCGCTTGTCGGCGCAGGCCTGCATCCATTGACCCCTTTGGCGCACCAGCTCGAAGGCGCGCTCAAAGGGCAGCAGCCCCGCGTACTGCACGGCGGGCCACTCGCCCAGCGAGAAGCCGGCCACGGCGTCCGGTTTGATGCCGATCTCGTCCATGGCGGCGGCCAGCGCCAGCTCCACCGTCAGCAGCGCCACCTGCGCCACATCGGTGCGGGTGAGGACTGCCATTGGCCCCTCAAAGCATAGCTTGAGCAGGCCCGGCATCAGCTGCTCGGCGCTGTCCATCACCCGGCGGGCGGCGGCGCTTTGCCGGTAGATGGCCTGGCCCATGCCGGGCGCCTGCGTGCCCTGGCCGGGGAAGACGAGGGCTAACTGACCCATTTGGCGGCGCCCCGCATCAGTTCTTCAGCCTCGGCCACCATGCGGCGCATGATCTCCTTGGCCGGCAGAGTTTCCTTGACCATGGCCGCCGCCTGGCCCACCATGATGCAGCCAGTCACCATGTCGCCCTGCCTGGCCGCGCGCCAGAGGGCGCCTGTGCCAAACTTCTCCAGCTCCTCATTGCTGATGCTGGTGTCGGCCTCCTTGCGGGCGAACTCCTGCATGTAGCTGTTTTTGAGCGCGCGCACCGGGTGGCCCAGCCTGCGGCCGGTCACCATGGTGTCGATGTCGCGGGCCTGTATGATCTTTTCCTTAAAGCAGTCAGGGATGCTGCACTCCTGCGCCGCCAGGAAGCGGGTGCCGCACTGCACGCCCTCCGCGCCCAGCATGAAGGCAGCGGCCATGCCGCGGCCGTCTGCGATGCCGCCGGCTGCCAGCACAGGCACATCGACGGCGGCCGCGATTTGCGGCGTCAGCGTGAGTGTGGTCAGCTCGCCAATGTGGCCGCCGGCCTCACAGCCCTCGCCGATGACGGCGCAGGCGCCGTCGCGCACCACGCGCCGGGCGATGGCCACCGAGGGCACCACGGGCACCACCTTGACGCCGGCCTCCAGCCACATGGGGATGAAGCGCGAGGGCGAGCCGGCGCCTGTGGTGACGACGGGCACCTTCTCCTGCGCCACCACCTGGCTGCAGCTTTCGGCGTGCGGGCTCATCAGCATGATGTTGACGCCAAAGGGGCGCTTGGTCATCTCACGGCAGAGCCTGATCTGCTCGCGCAGGTAGTCGGCGTCCTGGCTCATGGCACTGATGATGCCAAGGCCGCCGGCATTGGAGACGGCGCTGGCGAGCGCTGCGTCCGCCACCCAGGCCATGCCGCCTTGAAAGATGGGGTACTCGATCTCAAACAGATCGGTGACACGGGTCCTGATCACTGGGCGGCCTCTTCGATCACGCGCACCAGATCGCCCACCGTGCCCTGCACCTTGGTGATGTCGATGGTGATGTTGAAGCTGTCCTCCAGATCCATCACCAGCTCGGCAATGTCCAGTGAGTCCAGCGCCAGCTCGGTAAAGGGGGTCTCGTCCTTGATGTCCTTGGGGTCGCTGCCGCGGCGGGCGGCCAGGGCTTCGATCACTTTGCTGCGAATATCCATTGTTGTTTCCTCCTGAAATGTCTGTGATTAGTCCTTGATGGTCTGGAAGAGGTCCTCCGCGGGGATCAGCGCGTCTGGTACCGGCTTGCTCCAGCGTATCACGCAGGCGCCGCTGGTCAGCCCTGCCCCAAAGGCGCTCATCGCCAGGAGCTGGCCGGGCAGCAGGCGGCCCGAATGGTATAGCTCATACAGCAGCAGCGGGATGCTGGCTGCCGATGTGTTGCCCGTGCGGTGTATGTTGCTGGGCAGTTTGTGGGCGGGCAGCTTGAGCCGCGTGCCCACCGAATCGATGATACGGCGGTTGGCCTGGTGCAGCAGCACCCAGTCGATGTCGTCCAGGCTCAGGCCGGCCTTGCCCACCGCCGCCTCCAGATCGCGGGGCGACTGGCTGACGGCAAAGCGGAACACATCCTGCCCCATCATCTTTAGGCCATAGGGCTGCTCGGGCTTATCGGTATAGGGGCTGGTGCCCGGATGCGCGTGCTGTATCAGCATCTGATCCTCGCCCTGGGCGTTCAGGTGCACGCTCAGCAGGCCCTCGCCCGGCCCCAGCACCACGGCGGCCGCGCCATCGCCAAAGAGCACGGCGGTGGAGCGATCCTGCCAGTTGGCCAGGCGGGTGATGGCCTCGGCCCCCACCACCAGCACATGGCGCGCCTTGCCAGAGGCGATCAGCGCGTCGGCATTGTCCAGCGCGTAGATAAAGCCGGTGCAGGCGGCGTGCAGGTCGAGGCCCGGACAGGCGGCGCCAATGCCCCGCTGCACCAGGCAGCTCAGCGAGGGGAAGAGATAATCCCCCATCGTGGTCGCCACCAGGATGTAGTCAAGCTGATCGGCCGAGATTTCAGCGTCCTTCATCGCTTCCTGCGCGGCCGCGACCGCAAGGCCGGTCAGGTCCTGATCCTTGATGATCCGCCGCTGGCTGATGCCGGTGCGGGACTGTATCCATTCGTCGCTGGTATCCATGATC
>CAKTTM010000138.1 GCA_934615145.1 uncultured Clostridia bacterium
ATCATGACCTATCCCAGCCAGCCGGGCCCCGAGCCCACCGGCTTTACCCAGGTGCAGCGCCCGGCGCCCCGCGTCTCGCGCTTTGGCCCGGACGCTGTGAAGCCTGCCGAGCCTGTGCCAGCCCCGGCTGCGGCCCCCGTGCTGCCCCAGGGCTACCGCCCCGCCGCCTTCGCCCAGCCGCAGACTGCCCCCAGCCGCTTTGGCACGGGCGCCCTGCCGGTGGAGGCGCCGCCCGCCGCGGCCTATCGCAGGCCGCTGCCCGATCAGGCGCCGGTGGAGCCCGCGCTGCGGGCCCCCGCTGCCCGCGTGCGCGAGCCCGGCCTCAACCCGGCTGTGCCCGAGATGCTGGCGGCAGGTGATGTGGGCGACGGCGCAGGCGTGCTGGAGGTGCACTCCGACGGCTATGGCTTCCTGCGCGCGGGCAACTTCCTGCCCGGCAAGGGGGATGTCTATGTCTCCAATGCCCAGATCAGGCGCTTCAACCTGCGCAGCGGCGACTATGTGGAGGGCAAGACCCGCCCCCAGCGCGAGGGCGACCGCTACGCCGCCATGCTCTATATCACCCAGATCAACGGCAGCCCGGCCGAGGAGCAGCCCAAGCGCCCCGAGTTTGATGAGCTGACGCCCATCTATCCGGACAAGCGCATCAAGCTGTCCAGCGCTGAGCAAAATGAGCCCGTGCTGCGCTTTATCGATCTGTTTGCGCCCATCGGCATGGGCCAGCGGGCGCTGATCGTGGCGCCGCCCAAGGCCGGCAAGACCACCATCTTGAAGAAAATCGCCCTGTCCATCCGCGCCCAGCATCCGGAGCTTAAGCTGATGGTGCTGCTGGTGGACGAGCGGCCCGAAGAGGTGACGGACCTCAAGGACAGCATCGGCGGCGATGTCTACTACTCCACCTTTGACGAGCCGGCCGAGAGCCATGCCCGCTGCAGCGATCTGGTGATCGAGCGTGCCATGCGCCTGGTCGAGCAGGGCGAGGCTGTGGTGATCCTGCTGGACAGCCTCACCCGCCTGTCGCGCGCCTACAACACCATCGCCCCCAGCTCCGCCCGCATCATGTCCGGCGGCCTGGTGGCAGGCGCGCTCAACCGGCCCAAGCGCTTCTTTGGCGCCGCGCGCAACCTGCGCGAGGGCGGTTCATTGACCATCATCGCTACCACCATTGTGGAGACCGGCAGCCGCATGGACGATGTGATCTATGAGGAGTTCAAGGGCACCGGTAACATGGAGCTGACGCTGGACCGCGGGCTGCAGGAAAAGCGGCTCTTCCCGGCGGTCAGCATCGTCAAATCCGGCACCCGCCACGAGGAGCTGCTGCTGAGCCCCGAGGAGTCGGCCGTGGCCTCCAAGGTACGCGCCATGATCGGCGGTGCCAGCGAGCAGGAGGGCATCTCCCTGGTGCTCTCCATGATGGACAAGACCAAGGACAATGAGGACTTTGTGGCCCGCTTTGACAACTGGGCCAAGCTGATGAGCGGGGGGAGAGGCTGAGATGAGCATCGCGATCAAGCCCTTTGGCAAGCTGGCTGATGGCAGCCAGGTAGACTGGATCACACTGACCAACGCGCAGGGCGCCAGCGCCAGCTTCATCAGCTATGGCGCCCACCTGACATCGCTCAAGGTGCCTGACCGTGAGGGCAGGCTGCTGGATGTGACGCTGGGCATGGACAGCCTCGAAGAGTATGTGGCCACCGGCAAGGGCCAGATGGGCGGCAGCATCGGCCGCTATGGCAACCGCATCGCCGGCGCCTCCTTTGAGCTAAATGGCAAGACCTATCCGCTCTTTGCCAACAACGGACAGGCCTGCCTGCACGGCGGCAAGGAGGGCTTTGACAAGAAGCTCTGGGCCTGTGAGACGCATAGCCAGCCAGGCCGGGACAGTGTGACATTCAGCCGCGTTTCCCCGCACCTGGAGGAGGGTTTCCCGGGCGAGTTGACCGTCAAGGTCACCTACACCTGGGACGACGACAATCAGCTGCGGATGGACTACCACGCCGTCAGCGATCAGGACACCGTCATCAACCTGACCAACCACGCCTATTTCAACCTGGGTGAGGACAAGGATGTCAAGGCCCAGACCCTGCAGATATCAGGCGACCGTGTGATCGCCGTCACCGACGACCTGATCCCCACAGGCCAGATGATGCCGGTAGACGGCACGCCCTTTGACCTGCGGCAGCCCGTGCTGCTGGGCCAGGCCTTTGCCAGGCAGGATGAGCCCATGTTCCTTGCCGCCAAGGGCTATGACATAGGCTATGTGCTGCCGGGCAGCGGCCTGCGCGAAGTGGCCCGCATGCATGACCCCAAGAGCGGGCGCCTGATGCGGGTGCTGACCGATCAGCCGGGCGTGCAGTGCTACTCCGGCCAGGGCTTTGACTGCCAGGGCCGCGGCGGCGTGCACTATGGCCCCTATGCCGGCCTGGCGCTGGAGACCCAGCATCACCCGGACAGCGTACACCACCCGCACTTTGGCGACACCACCCTCAAGGCGGGGGAGAGCTACCAGACCAGCACCATCTACGCCTTCAGCGTCACGGAATAATCCGGGTAACAAAAAGCCGCGGGGCAACGATGCGTTGCACCCGCGGCTTTTGCAATGGGCGAATAGTCAGTTCTGGCCCAGCAGCTCCCCATAGCTGGGGAAGGGCCAGAGCGCGCGGCTGACCATGGTCTCGGCCCGGTCGCAGTGCTCGCGCAGCTCCGCCATCAGCGGCAGCAGCTGCTTGTGGCTGTGGTCGGCCAGCTTGGCCCAGCCGGCCAGCTTCTCCATCTTGACCACCGCCTGATCCAGCTTGGCGGTGGCGGCCATGATCTGCTGCAGGGTCTCGTTGAGCCTGTCGGCCAGCGCAATCTCGGGTATCTCGGCCTGGCTGAGCACATTCTTCTTCAACAGCGCGGCTTCGGCCAGTTCCTTGCCATAGCCGATGACGGCGGGAATGATCTCGCGGTGGGCGATCTCCAGCATGGTCTGCGCCTCGATGCGCACCACGTGGCTGTAGGTCTCGCCCAGCACCTGCTGGCGGCTGAGCAGCTCTGCTTCGCTCATCACCCGCTGGCGGGCGAACAGCGCGATGTTCTTCTCCGACACCATGTAGGGCAGGCAGTCGGCCACGCTGGGCAGGCTGAGCAGGCCGCGGGCCTTGGCCTCCTTGCGCCATTCCTCAGAATAGCTGTTGCCATTGAAGATCACCCGCCTGACGGACTTGATGGTGTCGATGATCAGCTGCTCGCAGGCGGCGTGGAAGTCGTCTGCCTTTTCCAGTACATCGGCAAAATCCTGCAGGGCATCGGCGACAGCGGAGTTGAGCATGGTGTTGGGCTCGGCGATGGACATCGAGCTGCCCAGCGAGCGGAACTCGAACTTGTTGCCGGTAAAGGCAAAAGGCGAGGTGCGGTTGCGGTCGGAGATGTCCTTGGGGATCTTGGGCAGCACATGCACGCCCACGCTCATGTCGGCGTTGGTCTCCTTGACATAGGTGCGGTGGTTCTCCAGGGCGTCCAATACCTCGGTCAGCTCCTCACCAAGGAAGACCGATATGATGCTGGGCGGCGCCTCAAAGCCGCCCAGGCGGCAGTCGTTGGAGGCGCTGGCCACAGACAGCCTCAGCAGATCGGCGTGGGTGTCCACCGCCTTCAAGACCGCGCAGAGGAAGAGCAGGAACTGCGCGTCCTCCTGGGGCGTGGCGCCAGGCTCCAACAGGTTGAGGCCCTGCTCGGTGGCCAGGCTCCAGTTGTTGTGCTTGCCCGAGCCATTGATGCCCTGGAAGGGCTTCTCATGCAGCAGGCAGACCATGTCATGCTTGTAGGCCACCTTCTTGAGCAGCTCCATCATCAGCTGGTTGTGGTCGGTGGCGATGTTGACAGACTCATAGATGGGCGCCAGCTCGTGCTGGCAGGGCGCGGTCTCGTTGTGCTCGGTCTTGGCGGGGATGCCCACCTTCCACAGCTCGGCGTTGAGCTCCTGCATGAAGGCATTGACCCTGGGCGTGATGGAGCCGTAATAGTGGTCATTGAGCTCCTGCCCCTTGGGGGCGCGGGCGCCAAAGAGTGTGCGCCCGGTGTACTGCAGGTCGCGCCGGGATTCATACAGGGCCTTGTCGAGCAGGAAATACTCCTGCTCGGCGCCCACCTGCGCGCTGATGCGCTGGGCGCTGAAATTGCCAAAGAGCCTGAGGATCCGAAGAGCCTGCCGGTTGACCGCGTCCATGGAGCGCAGCAGCGGCGTCTTCTTGTCCAACGCCTGGCCGTCATAGCTGCAAAAGGCGGTGGGGATGCACAGCGTGTGATCCTTGATGAAGGGATAGCTGGTGGGATCCCAGGCGGTGTAGCCCCGCGCCTCAAAAGTGGCCCTCAGCCCGCCAGAGGGAAAGCTGGAGGCGTCGGACTCACCCCTGATCAGCTCGCTGGCGCCAAAGGCCATGATGACCTTGCCGCCCTGCACCGGCGTGATGAAGCTGTCATGCTTCTCCGCCGTGATGCCCGTCAGCGGCTGGAACCAGTGCGTATAGTGGGTGCAGCCGTGCTCGATGGCCCAGTCCTTCATGGCATTGGCCACGACGCTGGCTACCTCGGCCGGCAGCCGCTTGCTGGTCTGCATGGTCTGCTGCAGCGCCAGATAGGTCTCCTTGGGCAGCCGCTCGCGCATGACGTCAAAGTTGAATACCAGGCTGCCAAACTCCTCATGTGCCCTGATCATGGTGGCTCCTTTACAGCAGGACGATGCCTGCCTGCTTGCATATCCGTTTTGTGTCCTCATCCCAGTAGGAGGATTGCACCTCGCCGATGTGCGCCTTGTTCAGCAGCAGCATGCAGGTGCGGCTTTGCCCAATGCCCCCGCCGATGGTATAGGGCAGTTCTCCATTGAGAAGCGCCCGGTGGAAGGGCAGATTGCGGCGCTCATCGCAGCCGGCCAGGCGCAGCTGCCTGTCCAGGCTCTCGGGCGATACGCGGATGCCCATGGAGCTGATCTCCATCGCGCAGCCCAGCGTCTCATCCCAGAAGAGTATGTCGCCGTTGAGCTCCCAGTCGTCATAGTCGGGCGCCCGGCCGTCGTGCGGCTGGCCTGAGCGCAGCTTGCCGCCGATCTGCAGGATGCCCACCGTGCCGTACTGCCGGGTCACCAGGTTCTCCCGCTCCTTGGGGGAGAGCGAGGGATACTCGTCCTCCAGCTCCTGGGTGGTGACGAAGCTGATCTCGCGGGTCAGTTTGACCGGCAGCCCCGGATACTTCCACTGCAGCAGGTCGCTGGTGCCGCAGATGGCGGTCACGATGCGCTGCATGGCGTCCTTCAAGGTGGACATGGTGCGCATCTCTTTGGTGATGACCTTCTCCCAGTCCCACTGATCCACATAGACCGAGTGCAGGTTGTCCAGGTCCTCATCGCGGCGGATGGCGTTCATATCGGTATAGAGC
>CAKTTM010000139.1 GCA_934615145.1 uncultured Clostridia bacterium
GCCGGACTCGATATGGCGGCGGAGGACGGCAAGGCCAGGCAGAAGTGGCTCAATGCCTATACGCGCGGGGGAAGGCTGTGCCTGAGCCACATGCATGGCTTTGAGGATATTGGCGGCAAGGATGGCATCCGGCAGGACTATCCCTTCGTGCTGCGCCTGTATTCAGGCGATGGCTGGGAACCGGCGGCCGATCTATACAGGGCATTCGCCCATCAGCAGCCCTGGTGCGCCAGGGGGCCGGCGCATGCCAGGCGCAAGGCGGATGACTGGCTGCATGAGGAGGTCGGCTACACCACCTTTGGCATCAATGCAGGCCACGACCGAAGCAAATGGCTCAAGCGTTTCCGCGAGGACATCGGCACACCCGGCTTTCATGTGCTGGGGCCGGACTGGACGAACCAGCCGCAGACCTTTGGCATGGGCATTCCAGGCGGCATGCGCGACTGGCTGCCCACCCGCTTTGACAGGCAGACGTTGCAGGCTATTAGTGACAATGGCGACCGCTTCGCGCCATTTGAGTTTGACTTTCTGGTGGCGCTCAATCAGAGTGACCAGCAGCGGCTGAAGGACAATCTGCAGGCCTTTCCCAGCCCTACCTACAGCCATGATGGCTATCGCTTCAATATGCTTTGCCCGGCCCAGCCCTTTACGCAGGCCTTCCACCGCGAGCGGGATGAGCAGGTGCAGCGCGAGAGCGGCTGTGACGCCATGTATTACGACATATCGGCCAACAACCTGATCAAAGTCTGCACCCGGGAGGATCACTTGCACAGCCCCGGCGGCGGCCACCAGATCAGTGAGGGCTATCAGGCCTGCTACCAGCAGACCAAGGCAGCCATGTCTGCCAACGCTGGCAGGGAGATACCGCTGGGCACAGAGCTGATCAATGAGAGCTTCTTGGCCGAACTGGACTATTATCAGGCCCGTGCCTGGGCGCAGCCGGCGACGGACTTTGAGTCCTGGCCCTTCCGCAAGCAGATGCGCAGCGGCCAGTTCCGCATGATACCGCTGTTTGATCATGTCTACCACGAGTACGGATTGGTGCGCATGGATGGCTGGGGCAAGCTGGTGCAGGAGATAGGCGACCTGTATTACTACAATGTGGCCAGGGCCTATCTCTGGGGCGGGCTGTATGAGCTCAACTACGAGTACAGCCCCATGGAGGCACTGGACGGTCAGGAAAACGCGGCACAGGAGCATTACTTCCACTTTGAGCCGCAGGGCTATGCCTATGACAAAGACAGGGCCGCCTATCTGGGCTATTATGCCAAGGCACGCCTGGGCGACGCCAAACCCTTCTGGTCCTACGGACGCCTGCTGGCCCGGCCGCGGCTGCAGGTGCCTGAGATCAGCTACAGCTGGTTTCACTACAACCATGACAAGCACAGCCCTGCCCACCACGCAGGCGGTGACTATCCGGCGCCGGCCGTGCTCACCAGCCTGTTTTCGGATGAGCAGGGCAGACTGGCCTGCTTTATGGCCAACAGTGATCAAGTCAGCCACAGCATCGCTGTCAGGCTGCAGGACATCAAACCCGGGCTGGAGAGCGCTCCGGCCGTACTCTATCGCTTTGACAAGCATGGCAAGGCGATACTTGAAAAGGACTTTGGCATGCAGGCGGGGGATCTGGGTATGATTTCTCTGGATGCTCACGCGCTGTATATGCTTAAGATCAACACAAAAGAAAGGGGAACCCTATCGTGAAACGCATCATTGGATTGCTCCTGGTTGTCGCCATGTTCGTCACCCTGATGCCCGCTGCCCTGGCGGTGGAAGGCAAGACCGAGGTCGTGCTCTGGAACCAGATCTTCGAGGACTGGAACAATGAGTGGGCCGAAAAGCAGGTGGAGGCCTTCAATGCCGACCCCAACCAGAAGTACATCATCAAGCAGGAGTTTGTTGATGGCGCTGCCTGGGAGGAGAAGGTGGCCGCTGCCCGCGCCGCCGGCGTCATGCCCGACATGTTTGTCACCAACTACTCAAACCTGGTATGGAACGCCGTGGATGGCTACATACAGCCCCTGGACGACCTAATCCCGGCCGAGGCCTGGGATGACCTTCACGAGAATGTCAACGAGATGGTCACCATCAATGGCAAGCACTATGCTTATCCGCAGCTGGTGGAGCCCGCCGTTGTCATGTACTACCGTAAGGACCTGCTGGCCGAGAAGGGCCTGGAAGTGCCCAAGACCTGGGATGAGTTCACCGAGGCTGCCAAGCAGCTGACCACCGACGACATGTACGGCGCCACCATGACCTATGAGTGGAGCATGTGGGGCTGGGAGTTCACCGCCGGCGGGCACTGGCCCATCGCCGACGACTGGGGCAGCGCCAACAACCAGGATCAGGGCTATGTTGACCTGCTGGGCTTCATCGGCAACCTGTATGAGAACGAGTATGTGCCGCTGCAGCCCCTGGAGGGCTATAACGGCTCCGTCCGCCTGGTCGCCGATGAGAGCGTCGCCATGACCTTCTCGGGCAGCTGGGGCATCGCCGCCATCATGAACGACTATCCCGAGATGGCCGAGAAGATCGGCGTTGCTGCCGCGCCCACCAAGGACGGCTCACCCTTTAAGACCACCGTTGGCGGCTGGACTTATGTCATCGACGCCAAGGCCAAGAACCCCGAAGGCGCCGCGGCCTACATCACCTGGCTGCTGGGCAGCGATCCGGCCCGCGCCGCCAGCTTCTTTGAGGCTGCCAACTTCTCCAAGTATTCCCCCCGCAAGTCGGTGGATGAGTACCTGGCCACCCAGACGGCCGCCAAGGACGACGAGTGGACGCAGACCATCGCCCGCGACATCATTCCCTATGCCATTGCCGAGCCCATCTACGCCTGGGATGTCAGCGCCCAGATGCTGACCGCCATTGGCGAGGTTGTCACCGCGGGGCTGAGCCCCGAGGAGGCGCTGCAGAACGCGGCGGACCAGATCAACCAGTACATTGAGAACAACGACTACGCCGCAAAGAAACCCAACTAAGCATTGACCCGCCAGTTGGCCGGAGGCCCTGCCTCCGGCCAACTGGATATAGCCTGACAGAAACGAGGCGGTAGGATTGAGTGTGAAAAAGTACCAGAGCCCAACACATCGAATGGATCTGCGGACAGGTTACATGATGGTGATCCCATCGCTCATCGCTCTGATCGTGTTCGTGTATATCCCCCTGTTCATGGCGCTGCAGAAGAGCCTGACCAGCTGGAACTTCTACAGCGACAGCGACTTTGTTGGCCTTCGCAATTTCGAGATGGTGCTCCAGAACCAGCTCTTTAGAAAATCGATCGAGAACATACTGTACTTTGTGCTGATGATCATCCCGGCACAGATGATACTGACCTTCCTGTTTGCCCACGCATTGCGGGGGATGAGTGAAAGGCTCAGCGCCTTTGCCAAGACAGCGGTCTATGTGCCCACGGTCATCTCAGGCATTGTGGCCTCGGTCATCTTCCTGTTCATCTTCAACTATCAAGGCGGTATCATCAACTTCCTGGCCCGCCAGATGGGCATGAAGCGCATCGCCTTCTTCAATGATCCCTGGCTGGCGAGGGGCATTATTGCCGTCACCAGCATGTGGATGGGCTTTGGCAGCCTGTCGCTGATCATGTACGCGGGGCTGATGAATATCCCCAAGACCTATTACGAGGCGGCCGAGGTGGACGGTGCCAACACGGCGCAAAAGTTCCTGCGCATCACCATCCCCTCGATGAAGAATGTCTTCATCCTGGTGGCCATCAACCTGACCACAGGTACGCTGCAGATGTTCGACCTGCCCTTCCTGATGACAGGCGGCAACCCGGTCAACAACACGCTGACGCCCATGATGTATATCTACAATAATTTCAAGTCCGCGGACTATTCGATGGGCTATACAGTGGCGGCAGCGCTGCTGATGATGATCGTGATTGGCTCCCTGTCAAGCTTTGTCTTCAGGCTGATCAGATCAGAAAAGTCTCAGGACGAGTGAGGGGGGAGCAGAGATGACCACCAAAGCCAGGCACAGAACATCAACCATCATTTTCACCATCATCGCGCTGCTGGTCGCCGCCTTCTCGCTCTTTCCGCTGGTCTGGATGATCCTCAGCTCCTTCAAGGAGGCCAAAGAGGTGCTCAAGGCCAACCCGCTGAGGTTCTTCCCCTCAGTCTGGGTGACGGACAGCTATACCAAGCTCTTTGAGGATACCACCTATCCCTTCATGCAGGCCATGGGCTCCACTGCCTTTGTGGCGATAACCGCGGCGCTGCTGTCGGTCTCCATCAACTCGGCCGCCGGCTATGCCTACGCGCGGCTTAACTTCAGCGGCAAGACGCTGCTGTGGCGGATCACCATCTTTACCATGTATATCCCGGGCATCACCATCCTGGTCACCTCCTTTGTGGTGGTCAATACCCTGGGCATGCTGGACAGCTACTGGGTGCTGATCTTCCCGGGACTAGCGAGCGCCTATTCCATCTTCTTTTTCCGGCAGTTCTTCCTCAACATGCCGATGGCGACAGAGGAGGCGGCGCTGATCGACGGTGCCAGCCGCATCCGCATCTTCTTGAGCATCTTTATCCCAAACGCCAAGTCGCCCTATGTCATCATGGGTACAGGCGCCTTCCTGGGCTACTGGAACAGCTTCCTCTGGCCCGCGATGACGGTGACCAATACCAAGTACCTGCAGGTGATGCAGGTGATCCGCTCCTACAACAACATGTACGCCAATAACTATGGCGTGGTGCTGGCGGGCTCCGCCCTGGCGGCGCTGCCGCCCATCATTGTCTTCCTGATCTTCCAGCGGCATATCGTCAGGGGCCTGATGATTTCAGGCATCAAGTGAGGCCGCGCACCATGAAGGGAAATACGCAGATGACCAAGTTGCTGATACTGCTGCTGATGCTAAGCCTCCTGCTGCCTGCCGGCGCCGTGGCGCAGAGCGAGGAGCTGGCTGCACTGCTCGCCCTGCCCAACAAGCAGGAGGCCCTGCACGACCTGAGCACACTGACGGTGGAAAAGGTCACCCAGATCACCGGCGAGGACACTGCCAACCAGACCCAGTCCCGCTTTGGCGTCTGGGGGACGGACCTGGGCAGCTTTGCCAAGCTGGACGGCAAGTACTACATGTTTGGTGGCGACTCTTTCGGCGATGAGAAAAACGCCCACTGGCGTAGCAATGTGCTGTTCATCATCGAGGATGATGATCCCTCCGATGGCCTGACCATCACCGGCGCGGTGACCGATAGGCAGGGCAGGGCCAAAGAGCTGCTGGGCAGCCTGAAGGTGGACAATGTGGAGATGACGGTCATCCCCACCAATCTGTTTGCCGCCAATGGCAAGCTGTACTGCATCTACATGAGCGTGTCGCACTGGGGCCCGCCCGGCCGCTGGGACGCGCGCTACAGCGGCCTGGCCGTCAG
>CAKTTM010000140.1 GCA_934615145.1 uncultured Clostridia bacterium
GTTTGATAGACGCCGCCCCCGCTTTATGCTATTCTAAGCTCGTGGCAATTTCTTGCCTGATCACAGAGGAGAGAGAGACATGACGGCGCTGGAACAAACGGCGGATGTGCTGCGTCCCTGGCTGGGCAGCGCCTTTGTGGCGGCGCAGGCCTCGCTGGTGGAGCGCGTCAGCCTGCGGCTGACCAAGTTCATGCCCCGGCGCGACAGCCTGCAGCAAACCGCGCAGGACCTGGACACGCTGCTGTTCATGGCGGTGCGCGACGCCACGCAGGGCCGCATGGTGCTGCCCATGGATAACGGGCAGCTGATACGCGTCAAGGTGGCGGATTTCACCGTCATGGCCGACGAGCTGCTCTACCTGCTCTTTGCCCACCTGACGCCGGATCAGCACAACTTCCTGCTGATACGCGAGTATTCCATCCGCGCGGGCTCCTTATCCGCGCTGCGCGCGCTCTACCTGCTGTACCCGGACTATCAGTCTGAGGAGGAGTACAGCACCGTACAGCGCATCATCAAGACCTGCCATCCGCTCTTTCGCTGGCGCGGCTGGCTCAATCCTTAAGTCAAAGGGGATCCTATGGGAAAGATCATCGCCATCGCCAATCAGAAGGGCGGCGTGGGCAAGACCACCACGGCCATCAACCTGGCCGCCTGCCTGGCCGAACAGGGCAAGCGCGTGCTGCTGCTGGACCTTGACCCCCAGGGCAATGCCACCAGCGGCGCTGGCATCAACCAGCCGCGCATCACCAGCTATGAGGTGCTGCTGGGCCGCGAGGCCCTCACATCGGCCACCCTGGCCACCAAGGTGCCGGGGCTAAGTCTCCTGCCCGGCGATATCCGCTTGGCCGCTGCCGAGGTGGAGCTGGTGCAGGTGCCCAGCCGCGAGTATATGCTTAAGCAGGCCATGGTGGATGTGGCAAGCGACTATGACTATTGCCTGATCGACTGCCCGCCCTCGCTGGGCCTGCTGACCATCAACGCGCTGACGGCCGCGCACAGCGTGCTGATCCCCATCCAGTCGGAGTATTATGCCCTGGAGGGCGTCAGCGCGCTGATTAGCACCATCGACCGCCTGCAGCACTCGGTCAACCGCGCGCTGCAGCTGGAGGGCGTGGTGCTGACCATGTATGACGGCCGCACCAACCTGAGCCTGCAGGTGGCAGCCCAGGTGAAGAAGCACTTCAAGGGCAAGGTTTTTGGCGCCATCATCCCCCGCAATGTGCGCCTGGGCGAGGCCCCCAGCCACGGCCAGCCCATCCATGTCTATGACCCCAGAAGCGCGGGCGCCGAGGCCTACCGGGCGCTGGCGGCGGAGCTGATCCGCCGCAATGAGCAGTAAGCGAGGACGAGCAAACATGAGCAGGAAAAACGCGCTGGGCAGGGGTCTGGACGCCCTGATGCCCCAGGTCGACTATCAGGGCAGCGTGCGGGATATCCCCATCACCGACATCGACATCAATCAGGATCAGCCGCGCAAGGCCTTTGACCAGGAGGCGATGCAGCAATTGGCCGACAGCATCCGCGAGGTGGGCATCTTGCAGCCCATCCTGGTACAGCCGCTGCGCGGCCGGTACATGATCATCGCGGGCGAGCGCCGCTTTCGCGCCGCCATGCTGGCGGGGCTGAGCACCGTGCCCTGCATTGAAAAGGACATGGACGCGCTGCAAAAGCGCCTGACCGCCCTGATCGAAAACCTGCAGCGGCAGGATTTGAACCCAATAGAAGAGGCGGCCGCCATCCGCGCGCTGATGGACGAGGGACAGCTGACACAGCAGCAGGCCGCCCAGCGCCTGGGCAAGAGCCGCCCGGCGGTGGCCAACCTGCTCAGGCTGCTGGCCCTGCCAGAGAGCATCCAGCAGATGGTGGTGGATGGCCTGCTGAGCGAGGGCCATGCCCGCGTGCTGGCCGGTCTCAAGTCCGCCGCCCTGCAGCAGCGCCTGGTGCAGGCCGCCGTCAGCCAAGGGCTGAGCGTGCGTCAGCTTGAGCAGCTAAGCCAGCAATTAAGCCGCCAGGCGCCGGTCAAACAATTGAAGATATTGGCGCCCGAGCTCAAGGACTTTGCCGAGCGCCTGCAGCGCGCGACCGGCCTGAAAACCAAGGTAGAGGGCAGCCTGGACAAGGGCCGCATCGTGCTGAGCTACAGCTCCGCCGATGAGCTGGGCGGGCTCTACGACGCGCTGGAGCGCATCCTGCCATGAACAGGCGCGACAGCCTGGTGGGCAACGCCCTGCTCTTCATCGCAGCCCTGATATGGGGCTGCGCTTTCGTGGCGCAAAGCATGGGCATGGAGCACATGGGGCCCTTTACCTTTCAGGTGGCGCGCTCCCTGCTGGGGGCAGGGGTGCTGCTGCCGCTGATATTGCTGCGCCGCTGGCAGGCCAGGCGCCGCGGCGCTGACCCCAGGCTCAGCCCCCGGCAAAGGCGCGACCTGATCATCGGCGGCGTCCTCTGTGGCCTGCTGCTGGCGGTGGCGACCAATCTGCAGCAGGTGGCACTGCAGTACACTACCGCAGGCAAGGCCGGCTTCCTGACGGCGCTGTACATATTGATGGTGCCGGTGGCCGGCGTGCTGCGGGGCAGGTGGCCCCGGCCGCTGCTGTGGCTGTGCATCGCCCTGGCGGCGCTGGGGCTCTATCTGCTCTCGGTCAAGGATGGCTTCACCATCGAGACGGCCGATCTGATGCTGATACTCTGCGCGGTGGTCTTCACCGGGCACATCCTGCTGGTGGATCACTTTTCCCCCCGCGTGTCGGGCCTGCAGCTGAGCGCCTTGCAGTTTCTGGTCTCGGGGCTGATCTCTGTCATCCCCATGCTGTTGCTGGAGCGCCCCAGCATCGCGGGCCTCACAAGCGGCTGGATCGCCATCGCCTACACCGGCATCCTGTCAAGCGGCGTGGCCTATACCCTGCAGATCATCGGCCAGCGCCGTACCACGCCCACGATGGCTTCTCTGATCATGAGCCTGGAGAGCGTCTTCGCCCTGCTCTGCGGCGTGCTGCTGCTCTTTGAGCGCCCCAGCCTGCGCGAGCTGCTGGGCAGCGCCATCATGTTCGGCGCCATCCTGCTGGCCCAGTGGGCGCAGATGCCGCCGCGGGTGCGCCATCAAGAAACTGCGGTTTCTTGATGGATTAGGTTCTCGGCCCTCCGAATTTCTCATAGGCTGCTTGAGACTCGTGGCGTCCGCAAGTCGGGCGCCTGTTTATTTGTGAGCGATTTGCTAGAAAGCGGCTGAAAAGCTGACATTCAAGCGCCAAAGCCTGTAGATTGTCACCAGAGCCTGCCAGCCAGGCCGACGAAAAGGAGTGCGATACCATGAAAAAACTGCTGTCTGTTCTGACCGCCTTGATGATGCTGGTGGGTTTCTTGCCTGTGCTGGCGGATGCCCCTCAAGCCGCGGTCGCTCATGCCCGCCAGTATGTGCCGGCGGAGGCCGAGTTCACCTCCACGGGCGAGGACGCCCACAAACTGGAGCTGACCTTCAAGGACAAGGCCTCCAATGAGTACAAGGTGGTGCTCAACAAGTCTCCGCTATACATGCTGCGGGTCAGCATGAAGTCTCCCAAGGAAGAGGGCGCAAGCACCGTGCGGATGGATGAGGCCACCGTCAGGGCCCAGGTGCTGTCCGCCTTCCCCGGCGCTGTGATCGACCATGTGTTTGTCGAAGCCAAGGGCGAGGACGAGCTGTTCTTCCATGTGCTGCTGGAGCGCGAGGGCCAGCTGTACAAGGTGCGCCTCAACGCCGCCAATGGCCGCATGACCCACTATGTGCAGCGCGGCGCCCCGGATGCCAGCACCTTGCCCGAGGTGGCCGTCAGCCAGGCGCAGGCCAGGCAGTTGGCGCTGCTGCATACTAGCGGCGGCACGGTGATCGATGTGCAGTTTGGTGCCAGCTCACGCGGCTATCTCTATGGATTGTCAACACTTCATCGGACAGTTTTTATAAGGAGCAGGTCGTTCTAAACTCTACCGGGGTTTTGTAACCAAGTGTCCCGTGTAGGCGGATATAGTTGAACCAGTGCACATAATCCGCCAGTTCCGTCTGAAGTTGTTCCAGGGTAAAGAACCGCCTGTGATTCACAAACTCGGTCTTGATAGCCTTGAATGTTGATTCAGCTACCGCATTGTCAAAAGGGCAGCCCGTCATGCTCAAGGAGCGGTCAATCCCAAACCCGGCCAGCAATTCATCAATTATCATGTTGTCGTATTCACTGCCCCGGTCGGTATGGAACATCTGGATAGTCATTAGGTTGCCTTTGACGGTGGCGAACGCCTTTCTGACCAGCTCAGCGTCCTTATGCCGTCCGGCGCTGTATCCAAGGATCTCGCGAGCGCCCAGGTCCAGCAACAAACAGATATAGGACCAACCGTCTCCAACTCGGACATAGGTCAAGTCACTGACAACACAGTCTCCCGGCTTATGGCCATTGAAGTTTCTGTCCAACAGGTTCGGAGCGGAAGAATCGTTGACTTTTGTTTTGTGCGGGCGAAATTTCTTGCGGGTATACGCACTCACCAGGCCACGCTTGCTCATGATCCGGCCAATCCGCCGGCGAGATGCGACGACACCCTTCCTGCGCAGCACCTGTTTCAACTTCCGTTGTCCATAGACACAGCGATTCTCGTCGTAAGCCAGTTGTACCGCTTCCTCCAGCTCCCGGTCGTCCATCCGTCCTTTGCACTCGTAGTAATATGTACTTCGTGCAATGCCAAGGCATCTACAAAGCGCTGATATAGAGTACTTGTGGGCATTGGCCCGGATCACAATTACTTTTGTGCGAATATCAGCGCCGCTTGCTTTAGGACGTCATTCTCCATGCGCAGTTGTTGGTTCTCTTTGCGCAGCCGCAGCAGTTCCCGTTCCTCGGGGCTTCGGTTGTCCTTGTCGTGGCTGGAACCTGTTGCATTGATCCGCTTCACCCACTTGTCAAATGATGATGCCGTCAACTCATATTCACGCAGGATTTCGGCACGTGGCTTTCCGTTGTTGAGTAACTGTACCAATTGCTTTTTGAATTCCTCTGTGTAGGTGCGCCGGGCTCGTCTTTCTGTCATGGCTTCCTCCTTCATTTCGTCCTCTTAAACTATACCACCTCCTTTTCTTTTCTGTCCGAATTACTGTAGCCAATCCAGCACCACGTCTGCGTGACGCCATATCCGCTCATCTTCCTCCTCGTCATATCGGCTGCATAGCGTACCACACTCAGGACAGGAGTACTGGGCTGTCTTTCTGCCGCTAATATATAAATGCACTGCGCGTTCTTGCTCGTCAAATACCGCTTTTGTGATATGCCAGGGGTCTTTTAAGCCCAATGATTGCTCGAACATTCCTTGAAAATTGTATACCGGCT
>CAKTTM010000141.1 GCA_934615145.1 uncultured Clostridia bacterium
GCGCCCAGCTGCTCCATATGGGTTCGGGCAATGGCGATAATATCCAGTGAGCTCTCCGCCAGGCTGCCAAAGCGTATCATCCGGGTGCCCAAACGGTACTGCTGGGTCAGCGGATCCTGATCGATCCAGCCCAGGTAGCGCATGGTGTCCATCAGGACGTGCACAGTGCTCTTGATAAGGTCCACGGCCTGGGCCAGCTCGGTCAGCTTCCAGCGGGCTTGCGCTCGGTGAAGCACTCCATCAGCGCCGCTGCGCGCTGCAGGGATTGCACCAGTTTCTTATCGCCTTGCATCGCTTTCTCCCCTTGTCAGGTGGTGACGCTGAGGAAGTTCTCATTGAGCTGGCGGGTGTAGTAGAAGACACCCTTGCCCACCTGCTCAAAGTCCCACTGCCTCAGCGGCATGTCGGGATAGTGCGCGTAGCCGCCGGCGTAGACCTCATTGCGATTGCCCGAGGGATCAAAGAAATAGATGGTCTGCCCGCGGGTGACGCCATGGCGCATGGGGCCGGCATCCAGCACCACATCATTGATGCTGATCAGGTCGGCAACGTGGCCGATCTCGTTCCAGCTTTCCAGCTTGAAGGCGAAGTGATGGATGCGGCCGGGCTTTTCATATTCCAGGATCGCCAGGTCGTGCGCCTTGTTGTTGGCCGTCAGCCAGGTGACCAGGTCGCCCTGGCCGTCGGGGGTCTTGACCACCTCCACACGGCTCAGGTCCAGCACCTGAGTAAAGTATTCCACCGCCTTGGCCGCGTTAGGGCCATAGAGCAGCGCGTGGTCAAAGCCGCTGACGCCCATGCCATGGGGCGGCCGCTGCCAGATATTGGGGTTGTGGATCTGGGGATGATCCTCCGCGCGCGCCACGGTGGCGTAGAGATTGATGCGATGCCCTGTGGGCAGATCCACCGCCAGGCGCCTGCCAAAGCCGGGCTGGTCGCTGTCGGCCGCGATCCACTCATTCTTGAGGCCAAAGGCGTCCGTCGCCTGCTTGTACTTGTCCAGCAGGGCCTCGTCCTCTGCCTTGAAGCCCATGTAGTCCATGCCCGGGCTCTGCGCCTCGCGCAGTATCAGGCTGTGGTGGTCAAACTCGTCAAAGCCCTTGAGCATCACGCGGCCATCCGCCGTGGTGCCCACCACGTCCAGACCGATCACATCGCGGTAATAGTCCACCGCCGCTTTCAGGTCCAGTACCCGCATCTGAATGAATCCTGCCCTTAGAATGCCCTTGATCGCCATGGTAGCCTCCTCATATTGCTTTGTCTGGCAGCCTTTGCTGCCGGTCGGTCAGTCTGATTGGATGCCTGTTGCGTCCGGTCGGCGCCCTGATGCTGGAGCTTTAGGATATTGACCACCATGTCGCTGCTGGGCTGAAGACAGCAGGCCCGCTGAATGTCCCGCCCGCCGCAGTCATCAGGCAGCGCGCAGGCGCTGTGACGCTTTAATGTATAGCTGCCGCTGATCACCTGCACCTGGCGTACGCCGCAGCCGCCGCCCCGGCAGCCGGAGAACAGCCTGCCCAGCTGATGCCTGTCAGCGCTGGCGGTCAATGTCTCGCCCTCCCTGCAGTGCCCTGTGAAGCGCTTGTCATTCGCTTCGATGGTCAACACCAATGTCCACCTCCTCCCCTGTTGTATGTCCCTGTGTTGGTTGCGCTTCGGTTCGGCATTGTCGAACCGTGTTCTGTAATTGGTCTCACTGTGCAGCCTGTCGGGTAAACTGTAAAGAGCCAATCTGCAATTCTACACATCCGTCAAAAAACGCCTCGCTTTTTATGCAAGGCGCTGGCAGGCGTTTGGCAAGGCCGATCACGCGTTCATATTGTGGCAGATGCCGCCCTGTCCAGGTTGAAGCCCGGTGCTCAGACTGCTATAATGCCTGCAGCACAAGCACATGAGGTAAGTATGATCAGGGACAAGGCTTTCTATCGCAGCATCCTGCGGCTCTCTCTGCCGGCGGCCTTCCAGGCGATGATGTCGCTGCTGGTGGTGATGGCGGACAATGTCATGGTGACCAGGCTGGACCCCGTGGGCTACAGCCTGGCAGCGGTCTCGCAGTCAAACGCCATCACCAACTTTGCCATGGCCACCATCACGGGCCTTGCTGGCGGCGCCATCGTGCTGATATCCCAGTATTGGGGCAAGAAGGACATGGAGCGCATCAAGCGCGTCTACGCGGTGGCCATCACCGCCTGCCTGGGCGTGGCGCTGCTGGTCTTTGCGCTGATACAGCTCCTCCCGGACTTCATGCTGGGCCTGGTCATCAGCGCCAAGGAGGCCGAGGTCACCCAGCTGGCCCGGCAATACCTGCCCATCGCGGCGCTGAGCTATCTGCCCTTTGCGGTCACGGCCGCCATGATCGGCGTGCTCAAGGGGATAGAGGTGGTGCGCATCACGCTGTATACCACGCTGGTCTCGCTGGTGGCCAACATCACGCTCAACTATATTTTGATTTTTGGCCACCTGGGCCTGCCCGCGCTGGGCGTGGTGGGGGCCGCCATCGCCACCGTGTTGGCCCGGCTCATCGAGATGGCGCTGGTGCTTTACTATGTCTTCCGCGTGCAAAAGGCGCTGCCGCTCAAGGCGCGCGACGCGCTGGGCCTGCGCCGCTGGGTCTGGCAGGATTATGGCAAGTACGGCCTGCCCGTTGCCCTCACCGACGCGCAGTGGGCGCTGATCGGCATGCTCAAGATGGTCATCATCGGCCAGCTGGGCCGCATGATGATCAACGCCGCCGCCGTCACCGACATGCTGCTCAACCTGGGCACGCTGTTCACCTTCGCGCTCTCCGGCGGCGCCGCTGTGCTGGTGGGCAAGGCGGTGGGCGCCAAGGACTACAAGCTGGTGCGCGAATATGCCAAGACCATACAAATCATGTTCCTGCTGATCGGCATCGTGATGGCGACCGCCGTCTTCCTGCTGCGCCGTCCCTTCGTCAGCCTCTACCAGATGGACGAGGCCACCACGGCGCTGGCGGTGCTGATGGCGGCCATCAGCGCGCCCACGCTGCTGGGCACCAGCTACCATGCCTCCTGCTTTGTGGGCATCAACCGGGGGGCGGGCGACAACCGCTTTGTGATGATGGTGGATATGATCTGCGGCTGGCTGATCGTGCTGCCCTCTGCCTTTGTGGCGGCCTTTGTGCTCTATCTGCCCCACCAGTGGGTCTATTTCGCCACCCGCATCGACCAGTGCTTCAAGTGGATCATCGCCTTCCTCCGGCTGCGCGGCGACAAGTGGATACACAATGTCACGCGCGAAGACAAGGCATGATCACGCTGTACGCGCAGGGACTGCCGGTGCAGCTGCGCCAGTTTCATGACCTGAGCTTTATCGACGACTTTGGGCGCCTCCTGCGCGTCTTTGACCAGCTGCCCTCCGGGCTGCTGGCCTTTCAGATGGAAAAGGATGGCCGGCGCTACATGCTCAAGTACGCAGGTGCCCAGACCCTGCAGGGCATGGACGAGCCCGGCCTGGTGGTGCAAAAGTTGCGCGCAGCGGTCCCCTGGTACGAGCAGCTGCGGCATCCGGCGCTGTGCGGGCTGCGGCAAGCCCGAGACTATGGCAGCGGCTTTGCCTGCCTGTTTGACTGGGTCGAGGGCCTGCCCCTGGCGCCGCTTCAGGAGAATTACCTGGCGCTGCGCGCGGTCTCGCTGATCGACCGTTTGCGCATGATGGACACCTTGATCGATCTGCATGTCCAGGGGGAAAAGATGGGCCTGATCGCCTCTGGCCTGCACGACAGCGACCTGAGCTTCGTACCCGCGCAGGGCCGCCTGGTGCTGCTGAGCATACAGGACTATCTGCCCTTGCCCGCCGTCAACCTGCGCGGCCGCCTGCCCGGCTCACCGCGCTACCTGGCGCCCGAATGCTACAGGCGCGGCGCCTCACTGGACGAGACCACCACGGTCTACGCGCTGGGCGCGCTGGCCTTTGGCCTGTTTGGCGACCGCGACACATACAAAAAAGCCGGCTGGGAGGCCGGCTCGCTGCTCCATGCCGTGGCGGCACAGGCGCTTATCGAGGATAGGAACCGCCGCCCGCAGAGCGCGGCTGACTTTCAGCAGGCCTGGCGGCAGGCCCTGATGCACAGTCCTCTATATTAAGTCGTCTGACGCGTTTCCTCAATAATCTGCCCGTCCTTGACGCGCAGCACGCAGGCGGGCTGAAACTGCTTGACATCCTGCAGGTCAGTGCAGGTGATCAGCGTCTGCACATTCTGCAGGTTGCCAATCAGGCGGGCGCGGCGGAACTGATCCAGCTCACTTAGCACATCATCCAGCAGCAGCAGCGGCGCCTCGCCCTGGGCCTTGGTCAGGATGTCGATCTCCGACAACCGCATCGCCAGCACCGCGGTGCGTATCTGCCCCTGTGAGCCAAAGGCGCGCAGCTCGTGCCCGCCCAGTGTCACCAGGATATCATCGCGGTGGGGGCCCTGGCTGGTCAGCATGCGGCGGATATCGTCCTGCCGGCTTTGCGCCAGCATCCTGAGCAGATCATCGCTGATGTCCAGACTGTCCTGCAGGCTGCCCCGGTAGGCCAGGGCCAGCCTTTCCTGCTGCCTGAGGCTGATATGGCTGTAGTGCCCGCAGGCCAGCTCATCCAGCCGCTGCACGGCCTGGCGCCTGGCGCGCACCAGGGGCAGGGCAGACTGCGCCAGCTGTGCGTCCCAGTCGGGCAATTGACTGGCGTCAGCGCCCTCACGATTGATGGCGCGCAGCAAGGCATTGCGCTGCTTGAGCACGGCATTGTAGTGCTGCAGCGCGTAAAAATAGCCCGGCACACATTGGCTAAGCAGCATGTCCAGGAAGCGGCGGCGGCCCTGTGGCCCATCCTTGATGATCCCCAGATCTTCAGGCGAAAACATCACGCAGGTCATGTGCCCCATCAGCTCGCCCAGGCGCGACACCGTCTTGCCGTTGACATAGACCAGCTTGCGGCGCCTTTGCTGCTGATAAAGCCGCACACCCACCTCGTCGATGCCATTCCTGCGCTGCACCTTGGCGTGCACAGCGCTGGTGTCCTCATCCTGGCGGATCATGTCCTGATCGACCGTGGTGCGGTGGCTGCGGCCCAGGCAGCATAGGTGGATGGCCTCCAGCAGGTTGGTCTTGCCGGCGCCGTTCTCACCCACCAGGATGGTGATGCCCTTGGGCGGCAGCAGGGTCAGCTGCGCGTAGCTTCGAAAGTTATGCAGCCTCAGCTGCGTCAGATGCATTTACTTATGATACCTTTCACCGCGGCGTATCTTGTGCGCGCGGTATATCTGCTCCAGC
>CAKTTM010000142.1 GCA_934615145.1 uncultured Clostridia bacterium
TCTTGCGCGAGGTCTGCTCGATGGTCTTGTGAAACAAGCGATTCTGGGTGGCCAGCGCAGCCGCATCCTCTTCCTTCAGGCTGATGTCCATCTGGCTGACGACATCACGCAGGGAGGCCAGGGTCTCTTCATCGATGTTCTCCACAATCGATGGCGCAATCAGCATCATCAGCGCGTTGCGGATAGAGAATATCTCATCGATGTCATCGATGGTAAAGGCGCGGACGACCACGCCCCTGCGCGTCTCGCAGCTGACCAGACCATCGAGCTCCAGCTTTCTGAAGGCCTCGCGCAGAGGGGTGCGGCTGATATGCAGTTTGTTGGCATAGACCGTCTCCACGATGCGCGATCCCGCCGGTATCTCCCCGGTGATGATCGCGTGCTTGAGCGTTTCGTACGCCACTTCGCGGATTGGTTTGTTGAGCATTTGCTCACCTATGTCCCTGGACAGCATATCGCCCCTCCCCCCATTTTGAAACATACTACCGTGATTTGCCTTAGCTGTCAAGAAATCGCGTTGCCCTCAGGGCTCGTACAGCAGGCTGCGCACAGCCAGGCGCCCAACGGAACGGCTGTAGATGCCCATCAGCTGCTGATCGCAGAAAAGCAGCGCAGCCTGACTCTCTGCCAGCTGGTCGGCGCCTGCTATCTGCGAAGAATCCAGCGCCACACCATTGACGCACTGGCGCCACAGCGCTTTAGGGGCCACCAGCTGCGGCAGATGGCTCAGGCAGTCGGCCATAGAGCGCAGCCAGGGGCCTGAGCTTTGCCCTTCCAGCACGGCGGCTTCAAAGGCTTCAAGCGAAATGGCGTCGGCGATCACGAAACCGGCCGTCTCCTCGCGTATCAGCAGGCGCATGTGGGCCGGACAGCCCAGGGCTTGACCGATATCGTGGCATAGGGTGCGGATATAGGTGCCTTTGCCGCAGCGTATGCGCAGGCAGAAGGCTCCTTCACCTGCACGGCCCAGCAAGTCGATTGCGTGGACTGTGGTGGGGCGCGGCTCGGTCTCAATCAGCCTGCCCTGCCTGGCCGCCTTGTACAGGGCCTCACCCTCACGCTTGATGGCGGAGTAGGCAGGAGGCCTTTGCATGATGTCGCCAGTAAAGTCTGGCAGGACGGAACTAAGGCTATCCAGATCAGGATAGCTGCCGCCAGTGGCTATGATCCGCCCCGTGGCGTCCTGGGTGTCTGTGGCAGCGCCAAAGGCAATGACGGCCACATAGCACTTCTCACCCTCGGCCAGATAATCAAACAGCTTGGTTGCCTTGCCCACCATGATGGGCAGCACGCCGCAGGCCTCAGGATCCAGTGTGCCGGCATGGCCTACCTTTTCCCCTGTCAGCCTCTTGATATGCGAAACCGCCCTGGCAGAGCTCAGCCCGGGCGGTTTGAGCAGGTTGATGATGCCGTTCATCCGCTCAGCGCCGCCAACATCGCGGCACGCACACGCGCGATGGCCTCCTCGATGGGGCCTGGCAGTGTGCAGCCGGCTGCCTGCGCATGACCGCCTCCTCCGAAGGACGAGGCGATATCCGATACCCGCCAGGGCGCGATGGCCCGCAGGCTGAACTTGATGCCATCCTCCTGCTCGGTGGCCAGGTAGCACATCTTGACACCTGGGATGTAGAGCCCCAGATTGACAATGCTGTCAGCATGCTCGCTACCCGCCTGACAGTCTGTGAAGTCCTGCCTGGTCAGGCGCATCTCGCTGAGGCTGCCATCCTCCGAAAAATTGAGCGAGTACAGCGCCCTGCCCTGCAGCAATACCTGAGGCTTGTCCTGCATCAGGTGCAGCGCGCGGGCTGTTTCCGTCAGCGGCAGACCGCAGTCCATCAGATGCGCAATTTGCTGGAATGTGCGGGCCGACACACTGCCAAAGCTGAAATTGCCTGTATCGGTGCTGATCGCAGCATACAGGCAGATGGCAATGGGCTGTGTGATCGGAATGCCGGCTGCCTCAAAAAAATCAAAGACAAGGCTGCCGGAGGCCGGCAGCTTGTCCATGACGATGTTATGCTGAGCAAACATGGTGTTGGTGCGATGGTGATCCATCTGCACATTGATCGGTGTACGCAGGAAGAGCGCCTTGGCATCGCCCAGACGCTCAGCATCCGAGGCATCAATGGACAGCGCCAGGTCGAAGCTTTCCTGCTCCACATCCTTTGGCAGGCGGATGCGCTCAGAGCCAGGCAGAAAGCGCAGAAAGCTTGGCACCTGGTGGTGGCAGACAAGCTCATGGGCGATGCCCAGATGATCGCACAGATAACCCAGCGCCAGCATAGAGCCCAGGGCGTCAGCATCGGGCATCAAATGGGTGCACAGCAGCACGCGCCTGGCGCCCTTGATGAGCCTCAGTACCTGTGCAAAGTCACTGTTCCCCTTCATGCTTCTCCTCGGACTTCTTCAGATCCTGGCTGACCTGCTTGAGCAGGTTGTTGATGTGGATGCCGTAGGCGATGTTGTCATCCTTCATGAAGAGCAGCTCCGGCGTGTAGCGGATATTGATCTGCGTGCCCAGCGCGTGACGGATGAAGCCTGAAGCGCCTTTGAGGGCCTTAAGCACCTCATCGCGATGCTCATCTTCCAGCACGCTGACATAGACCTTGGCATAGCGCAGGTCACGCGTCACATCCACCCTTGTCACGGAGTAGGTGCCCTTCAGGCGGGGGTCGTCCACATCGTCTCGGATGATGCGGTCGATGCCCTTGCGCATCTCTTCGGAAATGCGGTCGTTGCGGTAATTAGCCACGGCTGGTCACCTTGGCTTCAACCTCTTCCATCACGAAGCACTCGATGACATCTTTTTCCTTGATGTCGTTGTAGTTCTCAAGGCCAATGCCGCACTCATAGCCGGCGGCCACTTCCCTGGCATCGTCCTTGAAGCGGCGCAGCGAGCTCAGCTTGCCCTCAAAAATGACCACATTGTCACGCAGCAGGCGGACAGAGGCATTGCGCTGCATCTTGCCGTCGGTGACATAGCAGCCCGCGATGGTGCCGGATCCCGTGATCTTGAACACATTGCGCACTTCGGCGTGGCCCAGCAGGTTCTCCTTGTACTCTGGCTCCAGCAGGCCCTTCATGGCCTTCTCGATGTCCTCGATGGCCTGATAGATGACCCGGTAGAGGCGCACATCGATGCCATCCTTCTCGGCGGCGTCGCGCGCGTTGGCATCCGGACGGATGTTGAAACCAATGATAATGGCACCAAAGGCGGAGGCCAGGTTGACGTCATCCTTGGTGATGGCGCCGACAGCCGCATGCAGGATGCGGATCCTGACCTGGTCGTTGGACAGCTTCTCCAGCGCCTGACGCACCGCCTCCACAGAGCCCTGCACGTCAGCCTTGACGATGATGGGCAGCGAGGTGATCTTGCCTTCGGAAATATTGTCAAACAGATTATCCAGCGTCACCTTGCTGTTGGCGGCCACGCGCTGCTCGCGCTCCCTGTCGCGCCGCTCCTCAGCGACCTGACGGGTCAGGCGATCGTCGTCGACCGCGATCATCTCGTCACCGGCGGACGGCACATCGTTAAAGCCGGAAATCTCAACAGGCATGGCGGGGCCAGCCGACTGCACGCGCTCGCCCTTGTCATTCTGCAGGGCACGTACGCGGCCGGAGACGGCGCCTGCCACCACGCTGTCGCCAACGCGCAGGGTGCCGTTTTGCAGCAGCACGGTTGCCAGCGGGCCGCGGCTCTTGTCCAGCTTGGCCTCGATGATGACGCCGCGGGCCTGACGGTCGGGGTTGGCCTTGAGCTGCAGCACTTCGGCCTGCAGCAGGATCAGCTCAAGCAGCTGCTCCACGCCCTCGCCTGTCAGTGCGCTGACGGGCGCCATGATGGTGTCGCCGCCCCATTCCTCTGCCACCAGCTCGTGGTTGGTCAGATCCTGCTTGATGCGCTCAGGGTTGGCGGTGGGCTTGTCCATCTTGTTGATGGCAACGATGATGGGCACACCGGCGGCCTTGGCGTGGTTGATGGCCTCAATGGTCTGGGGCATGACGCCGTCGTCAGCCGCGACCACCAGCACCGCGATATCGGTCGCCTGGGCGCCGCGGGCACGCATGGCCGTAAAGGCTTCGTGACCAGGGGTATCCAGGAAGGTGATCAGCTGACCCTTGACGGTCACCTGATAGGCACCGATGTGCTGGGTGATGCCGCCCGCCTCCGAGCGGGTGACATGCGCCTCGCGGATGTAGTCAAGCAGCGAGGTCTTGCCGTGGTCGACGTGGCCCATGATGGTGATGACCGGCGGACGCGGCTGCAGGTCCTTCTCTTCGTCTTCAAAGACGGTCTCTGTCAGCGCGTCTTCCGCGGTCTTGGCCAGCTGAAGCTCCAACTCAACGCCGAATTCGCCTGCCACCAGGGAGGCCGTATCAAAGTCCAGATCGCTGTTGATGGTGGCCAGGTTGCCAAGCAGCAGCAGCTTCTTGAGAATATCCCCCGCTGGGCGGCCAATGCGCTCGGTCAGGTCCTTGACGGTGATGGTTTCCGCCGTCATGATGGCCTTCTCGATCTTGATAGGCGCCATCAGCTGCTGGGCCGAAGGCTTCTTGGAGCGGCTGCGCCTGCCGCCGCGCACCACATCATCATCCGTGCGGAAAGTATTGCGGGCCTGCTGGCGGCGGTTGCGGCTGACATGCTCCGGGTCATGCTGGCGCGTATAGTTCTTCTTGTTGGGATCATAGTTGCTGACGCGCTCCTTCTCCATCGGCGGCGCGACATCATCCATGGGCCTGGGCCTGACAGCGCCGGGGCGCTGGCCGGGCTGGGCCGGGCGGCCAAAGCCACCGGGCCTGGCTGCGCCGGGCGCCGGACGCCCATACTGCTGCGCGCCGGGAGCCGGGCGGCCATACTGCTGTGCGCCAGGTGCCGGGCGGCCATACTGCTGTGCGCCGGGGGCCGGACGGCCGTACTGCTGCGCACCAGGTGCCGGGCGGCCGTACTGTTGGGCACCGGGTGCCGGACGGCCATATTGCTGGGCACCGGGCGCTGGGCGACCATATTGCTGGGCACCAGGTGCCGGACGGCCATACTGCTGCGCGCCAGGGGCCGGGCGGCCATACTGCTGCGTCGCCACGGGGCGGGCAACGGGCTGGGCCGGCGGCGTCTCTGCCGCCTGAGCAGCCGGAGCCGCCGGAGCAGCTGGAGTAGCCGGAGCTGGCGCAGCCGCGCTGGGCTGCACCGCAGGCTTATCTTCCTGGACTGCGGGTTGGGCCGCTGGCGCTGCCGGGGCCTCTGCCACAGGG
>CAKTTM010000143.1 GCA_934615145.1 uncultured Clostridia bacterium
TTTTGCCATGGGTTCTGATATGCTGCCAGTCTGATGCTCGTGTTACGCCATATTTTTCGGGTCCTGCAAAGCCATCGGACATGATCTTTACATAATCCACTTTTGATCGGCGGTAGTACGCTGCATGCGCTTTGATACACTGCTCCCCCTGTGCATCGTTCCCAGTGAAATGATACCAGAAGCTGAATGGGAGGCGATCCACCGGCTTTCCGTACAAAGCAGCCAATACTCGTTCTTTTTTTGTCATATTGCCCTCCAAATTATTCCCTTTAGGCGTAAACTGTCGCGACTCGTCGCGCATGACCGCATCAAGGTATGGTCAATCCACTCAAGCACCAGGATACAAATGGCATTTACATGTTTGGTTGGTTCCCTTCAAACGGCGGGACAAGGATACAAGACTCTGCATCTGTTGATGTTAGCTTAACATAGCGTCCGCCTTAGAAGATATGTCGTTTTTAACCATTCGCGGTGTATTTTTTACCCGATTTTCCATCACTCAAATTTCGGGACTCAAGTCGATCATGAATACAGAGGACCAGCCAAACGAACTAATACCCTGGCGGCTTCAATCATATACGCCTTGCTAGACCCTCCTCTGAGAGCGCAGGGCATCATGATCACGCAGGATTCTGACATGCGGTTGTTCAAAAAAGGCTGCAACGAAAAATGCCATAGGTTCTCCCTATGGCATTGCTATATATCGCGGGGAAAAGGCCCCCCTCACCCGAAAAACCCAGAACTCATATGATGGGAAACCACGCCCTCACCCACTTGCCGCCGGACTGGTAGTCGCACAGGTAGAGCCCGTTCACCTCGTCGTAGACGCGGAGGAGGGTGCCCTGGGGCACGGTGGCCTTGCGCCGGGCGTAGTGGGTGCCGGGGCCGTAGTAGACCTCGGTGGCGCTGGACAGGCGCTGCTCGCTGTACTGCTCGCCGCCTTGCGCGACCGGGCCATGGGCGTCGATGCGCTTCATGCCGGTGTAGGCGCGGTAGAGTTGGCCATTCTTGCTGAACTCCACCATGCCCCATGGGGTGCCATTGGTGGTGACGGACTCGATCAGCACGATGGCGGTGTCCTGGGGCAGTGTGCCCAATTCCTCAGTATACTTGGTGCCGGGGCCTGAGCGGGTGGCCATGCGCTGGTTGAGCCTGGCGGGCGTGGCGGCCTGCTGCTGGGGCGGCGGGCCCTCCTGCAGCTGGGGGTAGCGCTGCTGACCCTGCTCGTCCAGCGCGATGAAGCGCTGCAACGGCGTGCGCACATGGCGGTTCTGGGCGTCGATCACCTGCAGGTAGGCTGTGCCATAGCCCGGCTCCATGGGGCTGAAGCGCGCATAGCCCTCGCCCGTCTCCACCTCGCCATACATGGCCATGCCGTCGCTGCCTGCCGTCAGGCCCCAGAGCACATCGGCCTGGTAGGGCGGCTGCCCGCCGGTGATGGTGTAGCTGGCCGTAATGGGCTGATCCTGCCGGACGGCGGCCATGTCCAACCGCATCTGGGCCGACAGCGGCGGCACCCCGCCCATGGTGAAGAAAGCCTCGCCGGTGGCTTTGCGGCCGGCCGCGTCGCTGCCTGTCACCTCCACCCCGCCCTGGATGCCCTGGGGCACCGTCAAGCTGCTGGTCAGGCCTATCTCGCGCTTGACCTCGTGCTCGTAGCCCTCACTGTCCTGCACAAACCAGACAAACTCCGGCTGGGAGACGGGCTGGCGGCCCTCGATGAACTGCACGCTGGCCTGCAGGCTGTCGCCGGGTTGGGCCGTCTGCTGACTGAGGCTGGCCAGCGCGCGGAAGTCGCCCTCGTCGGGCCCGCCCTGCACATGCACCGTAAAGCTAAAGGGCCCCTCCTCCCCCACGCTGCCCCAGAGGAACAGGTAGCCGCCGGTCATCGGGGTGAAGGTATGCGAGCCCTCCAGCGGCGTGTCTGTCAGCCACAGGCTGCCCTCGCTCTGGCGGCCATTGTCCTCCACAGCATGGATGCTGAAGGTGACCTCGCGCAGGGTGGGCTTGGTCTCCTGCCGGTCGATGCCCTGGGCGCTATTGGGGTCGTTGGGGTCAGGGATCAGGTCGATCCAGCGGCTGGTGGTGGTGGGCTGCATGCGCCAGGAGAGGGTGAAGCTCTCACCAAAGTTGATCACCTGGCGGTCTACCCAGGCCTCATGGCTGCCCGCCGCCGCCAGCGGCAGCAGCAGCATCAGGCTCAGCAACAGGGCCAGGCATCTGCCATGTCTGCGCAAAGGATTCATCGCACTGCCTCCTTTCGGGGGTTCCGGTATATCTGTTGATACCACTATACCATTTATCCGGCGCGCTGCACAGGCAGGGGCTCAAAGGGTATATTCTCTTTAACAAAGGAGGCGAATCCCCATGTCAAAGTCACTGTCCATACTGCAGATCAACGACACGCATGCCAACCTCTACGAGCATGGCGACGCGCGCTACACGCCCCAAGGCTTTAAGATCGAGACCTTGGGCGGCTACCCGCGCATCATGACCAGGGTAAGGCAGGAGCGGGAGAAGCACCCCGGCCAGGTGCTGCTGTTTGACAACGGCGACACGCTGCACGGCACGCGGGAGGCGGTGCAGACCAAGGGGGAGAACATGATCCCCTACCTGAAGATGCTGGGCGTGGACGCCATGACCTTCCACTGGGACGCGGCCTATACCCCCAAGCACTTAAAGGACCTGGAGCAGAAGCTGGGCTACCCCATACTGGCCAGCAATGTCTATCACCAGGGTACCAGGAAGCTGATGTTCAAGCCCAGCGCCTTCATCGAACGAAACGGCCTCAGAATCGGCGTCATCGGCCTGGCCTCCAACATCATCCAGCGCAACATGCCGGCCATCTTCTGGGAGGGCGCGGACTTCACCGACGGCGTCAAGGAGGCCAGGGCGCAGGTCAAAAAGCTGCGCCAGGCGGGCGTTGACCTGGTGCTGCTGCTGTCGCACTTGGGCTATCCTCAGGACATCGCCCTGCTGGAGCAGGTGCCCGGCATCGATCTATGCCTGTCGGGCCACACGCACAACCGGGTGCGCGAGCTGCAAAAGGTGGGCGGCGCCTACATCATACAGTCAGGCGCGCTGGCAAGCAGCATGGGCGCCCTGCGGCTGAGGGTGGACAAGGGGCGGATCACCGACATCAGCCACGAGTACATCGTGCTGGACAGACAGATCCCCCAGGACAGGCAGATGCTAAGGGCCCTGCGAGAGGACAAGCTGATGCAAGGCTTCCGGGAGGATCTGGAGACCCCGGTGGGCCGCAGCCGCATCGACCTGCACCGGGCCGGCAGCTTCTATGGCACGATGGACTACCTGCTGCTGGACGCCATGCGGGCGGCCTCGGGGCTGGACATCGCCTTCTCCAACGGCTGGCGCTATGGCGGCGCGATCAAAAAGGGCCCGCTCAAGCGCCGTGATCTCTACGCCATCGTGCCCATGGACCCTGAATTGATGTCGGCCAAGCTGACCGGGCAGGAGCTGTGGCAGCTATTGGAGGACAACCTGGAGAGCACCTTCTCCATCACGCCCTTTAAGCAGATGGGCGGCTACATCAAGCGCAACAGCGGGCTGAAAGTCTACTTCAAGCTGGAAAACCCCTACGGCCAGCGCATCCAGCGCATCTTTGTGGGCGACGAGGACATCGACCTGAAGAAGAGCTATCAGGTGGTCTATGTGACGCGCCAGGCGGTGCCCGACACCGTGGGCCGTGATCACAAGCCCCTGGGCATCCACGCCATCGAAGCCATGGAGCAGCTGCTCAAAAAGGGCCCTTACGACCGCAAGGACCTGGAGGGCTATATCGCCGTGTAAGCGCCATCAAGAAACCCCGGTTTTTCGATGATTCAGGCTCTCGGGCCTTCCCCTGTCGCCTTGCTATCCGCAAGCTCAATCGTCGCCTCCCTTCGCGCGATGGCACGCGAATAGCAAGTGTCCATAGGCTTGCCCAGCTTTCAGGTTAGCTATGCAAAGCATCTTGCAATTGACAAATACTACATACCATGATACCGTAAATTCACTCTAAACATAAGGAGTTCCACATCTATGATGCCAAGCGGTCGTTTGAAGTAAGAAAGCAACAAAAGGCAATGCCATCCGTCGTGATGGGCTCTTTTGTTGTGCTTATCTACAAACGCTGCGCATATAGATCTTAATCGAGATTGGCCCTTAGAGCCATATCCACTGATATTGTGTTGGCATCTGTAAATTTGCAGACAAGAGTCCGTATTGCGGATTTGGGTCTGCTTTTTTGTTGCCCAGAAGAGCAATTAACCACAGACACTTTTTGGTATAAGGAGATTTTTGCATGTCAACACAACATTGGAAACGAGGTTTCTTTACGCTATGGGTAGGTCAAGCAGTTTCGCTGCTTACAAGTGCTGTTTTGCAGATGGCAATCATTTGGCACTTGACAGATAGAACCGGCTCTGCTCTTGTGCTGTCAATAGCATCTATGGTGGGATTCTTGCCCCAAGCTGTGTTAGGTACGATGATTGGCGTGCTGGTTGACCGCTGGAATAGAAAAATCGTCATGATTGGTGCTGACCTTATCATCGCGGCGGCGGGTTTAACGCTGGCTATTATGGCATTAACAATGGAATTGCCAGTGTGGGTGATTATGATTGTACTGTTTATCCGAAGTGTCGGAACGGCTTTTCATTCTCCCGCTTTGAGTGCGGTAACGCCTCTTTTGGTTCCGGAAGATCAGTTGACAAGGTGCGCTGGATATAGCCAGTCTATTCAATCTGTCAGTTTGATCTTAAGCCCCGCCATTGCAGCATTTCTATATGCCACTTGGGACTTGAACCTTATCATTGCGCTTGATGTACTGGGGGCATTGATTGCTTGTGTTACTGCTGCAATAGTTGCTATCCCCACACAGGAAACCGCAGTCAATACTACTCGCAACAGCATGCTGACTGAGGCAAAGGCAGGTTACAGGATTATCAGGCAAAACAAGGGGCTATTTGCACTTCTGTGGATTGGTATGTTGTACGGATTTGTCTATATGCCAATCAACGCCCTGTTCCCGCTCATGAGCATTAGGGAACCGCTGATTAAAGCGTATGCAGCAAGCGCAGAGCCGTTTCCTTTCTCATTTGTCAGTGTTTTGAGGTTT
>CAKTTM010000144.1 GCA_934615145.1 uncultured Clostridia bacterium
GACTCAAGGAGATGCAATGGATCAAGGAATGAAGCTCAGCTATCTGGGCCAGTGCGGTTTCCTGCTTGACTTTGGTGTCATCAGGCTGGTCACCGATCCCTATCTGAGCGATTATGTGGACAAGCAGGCGTCCAGTGACGCCTGGCCCTGGCAGCGTCTCTATCCGCCGCCGACGGATCTAACCTCCCTGGCGCCCGATGTGGTGCTGATATCGCATGCCCATGAGGATCACATGGATCCCTGGACGATCGGCGCCTTTATGCAGGCGAAGGGCAAGGCGCACTTTATCTGCCCGGCGCCGGAGGTGGACAGGCTTAGACAACTGGGCGCAGATCATATCACAGGGGCGCGGGCGGATCAGGTGATATCGCTGGGCGAGCTGCGCATTACCCCGATCGCCTGCGCCCATACTGAGTTTCACCAGGACCACAATGGGGACTACCACGAGCTGAGCTATCTGATCGAGTGCAATGATATCTGCGTTCTCTTCGGCGGTGATATGAGCCTGTATCCCGGACTGGAGGAAAGGCTCCGTCAGGCCAGACCCAATCTGCTGCTATTGCCGGTGAATGGCCGGGACGCCAATCGGACAGAGCATGGCATCATCGGCAATATGACCAGCCAGGAGGCAGCCGCGCTGTCCGCGGGGCTGGGATCGCCCTATGTGCCGATGCATCACGATCTATATGCCAATAATGGCTGTGATATGGCGCAGATACTCAGCGACGCGCGGGATGCCGGCGCCGTCATACACACGCTGCGGCCGATGCAGCAGCTGCCGGTGCGACCCTGGCCCAATATCTGTATCCTGGGCGCGGGTCTGTCAGGGCGGGGTTTTCTGGCTCGGCTGCTCTGCGGGCAGGCGCGCATGACATTCATCGATCAGGACCAGAGCTTGGTCAAGGCCCTCCGGGAGGCAGGGCAATACGCGGTTCGTCATTTTGACGGCAGCATCATGCGGTCAGTGAGTGGCTACGAGGTCTTCTCGACAGAGGATGAAGCCTGCAGGCAGGTGCTGTCTGAAGCGGATCTGTTGCTCAGCTGTGTGCGGGCGGAAAACGCGCCTCAGGCTGGTCGCTGGCTTGCCAGCGTTTGTGATGTGCCTGTGCCGATCATTGCCTGTGAGAACGCGCTGGATCCGGCGGCGAGCCTGCAGATGGATAATAGCTGGCAGGTGGAGAGCGCCGCGATCTTCTGCACGACGATCGCCGACGGGGCTGTGGACATATTGTCCGAGGATGTGGACGTGCTGATCGTTAGCCGCGGCCCGGCCTCCGTTCTGCTGGAGGGCAGAGAAGGCTTCCAGCTCGTAGATTCCTTTCACCAGTTGATGATGCGCAAGATATACACATACAACGCGGCCAGCGCCATCATTGCCTATCTGGGCGCCGAAAAGGGCTATGAAGAGTTTTCGCAGGCAGCCCGCGATGATGAGATTGACAAGGCGCTGGAACAGTTCTATGATAATGTCAATCTATCGATATGTGCTGAGTATGGTGTTGATCCGACAGAACAGGCAAAGTTTGCTGCCGCCTCAAGAGCCAAGTTCCGTAACCCCGATATCCTTGACAGTGTCAAGCGAAACGCGGCTTCCCCCCAGCGCAAGCTGTCCGCCCAGGAGCGCATCATTGCCCCTGCGCAGCTAATCCGCAAGCATGGCGGCAACGCGCAACCACTGGTCAAGACGGCGGCGGCTGCCCTGCGGTACGCGGGCGTAAAGCACAAAGAAGAAGCCAAGCTGCTGCTCAAAAGCGTCTCGGGCCTGGATGAAAACGACGACTTGATGCGGAAAATACTCGACGAATTCGCTGACTGAAAGAATCCTAATGCGCCAAGCGCATTGGAAATAAGAAAACCCAAGGAGGCAATCCCATGAGGAAACTGGTCACTCTGATCCTGGTCGCAGCGTTGATGCTTACATCGTTCGCTGCCGTCGCCGAGATCACCATCGGCGCGTCTATCCGCAAGTATGACGACACCTTCCTGACCGAGATGCGCAACCACATGCAGGCCAAGGCGGACGAGTTGGGCGTGAAGGTAGACTTCACCGACTCCAAGGCCGATCAGACCACGCAGAACAACAACATCGATCTCTACCTGACCAAGGGCTATCAGGCTCTGGCCGTCAACATGCAGGAGCGTTCCGCTGCTGACGTGGTCATCAAGAAGGCCATGAACGACGAGGTTCCCACTGTGTTCTTCAACACCGAGCCCTTCGCCGAGGCCATGGGCATGTGGGACAAGGTGTACTATGTTGGCGCCAAGGCTGAGGAGTCCGGCACCATGCAGGGCGTGGCGATGGCCAAGTACTGGGATAACACCCCCGCTGCCGACAAGAATGGCGACGGCATCATCCAGTATGTCATGCTGACCGGCGAGCCCGGCCACCAAGATGCTGAACTGCGCACCGAGTACTCGATCAAGTACCTGACCGACAATGGCTACAAGGTGGAAAAGCTGGCTCAGGATACCGCCATGTGGGACCGCGTGAAGGGGCAGGACAAAATGGCCACCTTCCTGGCAGCCCATGGCGATGCCATCGAGGCCGTTTTTGCCAACAACGATGACATGGCGTTGGGCGCCATCGAAGCGCTGAAGGCGCAGGGCTATTTCACCGGCGACAAGTATGTCCCCGTCTTTGGCGTGGATGCTACCGAAGTGGGCAAGGAAGCCATCCGTGAAGGCACGATGCTGGCCACCTCGCTCAATGACGCCAAGAACCAGGCCTTTGCCACCGTTGAGCTGGCTGCGCTGCTGGCCAAGGGCGAGGCGCCCACGGCTGACAATTTCTCCTATGCTATCACCGATGACAAGTACATCTGGATCCCCTATGTCTCCGTGGATCTGAGCAACGTAGCGGAGTTCTGACAATATAGGCAGTCTGCCCGGCAGGGGGCTCGCCCTCTGCCGGGCGCTTTGAAAAGGATGAGGGTCAATGCGGCAGGATCAATATGTCCTCGAGATGAGGGGCATCAACAAGAGCTTTCCCGGTGTACAGGCGCTCAAGAACGTTGATCTGTTTGTGCGGCCAGGCACCGTGCATGCCCTGATGGGGGAGAACGGCGCGGGTAAGTCCACGCTGATGAAATGCCTGTTTGGCATCTACGCCAAGGATTCCGGCGAGATTCTTCACAAGGGCACACCTGTCAATTATGGCAGCACGCTGGACGCCATCCGGGATGGGGTAGCGATGATCCACCAGGAGCTCTATCCTGAGCCTCATCTGAGCGTGATGGAGAACATCTGGCTGGGGCGTCTGCCCACCAGGTACGGCGTCATCGACAAGAAGAAGATGCAGGCGGACACCCTGGCAGTGCTTGAGAGGGTCAACATGCAGGTAGATCCCCGCACGCTGGTCAAGAACCTGTCCATCTCCCAGATACAGAGCATCGAGATCGCCAAGGCCATCTCCTACGACGCGCATGTGATCATCATGGACGAGCCCACCTCGTCGCTGACCGGCGCTGAAACGGAGCATCTTTTTGACATCATTGCCGATCTCAAGCGCAAGGGAGCAGCCATCATCTACATCTCGCACAAGATTGAAGAGATCAAGCGCATTGCTGATGAGATCAGCATCATGCGCGATGGCGTGATGATCGGCACCTGGCCAGCGGAAGAGCAGAGCACCGACGACATCATCTCCCGGATGGTGGGCCGCGACATGAGCATGCGTTTCCCGCCCAAGACCAATACGCCGGGTGAAGTGTTCATGCAGGTCAGGGACTTCAGCTCGGCCAATCCTAGGAGCTTTCAGGATATCAGCTTTCATCTGCGCCGGGGCGAGATACTGGGCATCGGTGGCCTGGTAGGCGCGCAGCGCACGGAGCTGATCGAGAGCATCTTTGGCCTGCGGGCGCTCAAAAGCGGTACGCTGCATATCGGCGGCAATCAGTACGCGATCAACAACTCGCGTGATGCCATGAAGCATGGCCTGGCGCTGCTGACAGAGGAGCGCAAGCGCACTGGCCTGTTCCCGGTGCTCAGCGTGGGTGAGAACACCTATATCGCCATCTATAAGAAAATCGCGAAATTTCTTGGCTATATTGACAGCAGGCAGTGTACTCAGCTGGCGCTGGAGGGCATCGAGAAACTGGACATCAGAACGCCCTCCCACAAGACGCCCATCAACTCGCTGTCCGGCGGCAACCAGCAAAAAACGCTCTTCGCCCGCTGGCTGCTGACGGAGCCTGAGGTGCTGCTGCTAGATGAGCCCACGCGAGGCATCGATGTGGGCGCCAAGTATGAGATATACAAGATCATCAACGATCTGGCCACGCAGGGCAAGTGTGTTATCATGATCTCCAGCGAAATGCCCGAACTCATCGGCATGTCGGACCGCATCATGGTGATGTGTGAGGGCAAGCTCACGGGCATCGTCAGCGGCAGTGACATGAATGAGGAAACGATCATGCGCCTGGCAACAAAATACATGGTATAGAGGTAGAAGTATGCAAGTGATCAATGAAAATCGCAGCCTTGGCAAGCGGGCAGGAGAGTTTGTTGCCAACCGCGCCATCCTTCTGAGCCTGCTGGTGCTGATCGTGGTCATCGGTATCATCAACCCGCGCTTCCTGTCCATCCGCGTGCTTCGCGATGTGACGCTGCAAAACTCCACCAAGCTGATCATGGCCTGCGGCATGGCCTTCGTGCTGATCGTTGGCGGCGTTGACCTGTCTGCCGGCCGTGTGCTGGGATTTTCGGCAGTGATGACCGCCTCCCTTGGCCAGACCATGACCTATACGCGGCGCTTCTTCCCCAACATGGGCGAGATCTCCATCCTGGTGCCGCTGCTGGCGGCCATCGGCGTGGGGGCCTTGTTCGGCGCACTCAACGGCGTGATCATCTCGAAATTCAAGATCACCGCCTTTATCGTGACGCTGGGCACGCAGGTCATCGCCTGGGGCTCCAATCTGCTGTATTTCGATCTGCCGCCCAACTCCTCCCAGCCCATCGGCGGCGTCAAGGACGCCATCACTTTCCTGGGATCCGGCCTGGTGGGTTCCATCAAGTTTCCCGTCATCCTGATCATCGCGACGCTGACGGTGCTGTTGACTTGGTTCATACTGGCAAAGACCCGCTTTGGCCGCAACACCTATGC
>CAKTTM010000145.1 GCA_934615145.1 uncultured Clostridia bacterium
TCGCTGTCTCCGCCCTGGTGGCCTATAATCTGGGCGCCATCATCAGCCCCGACCACGCCATGTTTGGCATCTCGATGGCGGCGGTGGGCATGCTGTCGATCGTGGGCATGATCATCTCTAACGACGCCTACGGCCCCATCGTGGACAACGCCCGCGGCCTGGCCGAAATGGGCGGCCTGGGCGAGGAGACCATCCGCCTCGCAGACGAGCTGGACTCCGCCGGCAACACCGTCAAGGCCGTCACCAAGGGCTTTGCCATCGGCGCCGCGGGCCTGACCGTCATCTCCCTGCTGGGCGCCTTCATGAGCGAGGTCAATGTCAAGCTTGAAGAGCTGGGCCGCGCCGCTGAAAAGCTGACCGGCTTTAACCTGATCGACCCCACCGTCTTCTTTGGCGTCCTGGTGGGCGCTGCCATCCCGGCGGTGTTCAGCGCCATGCTGATCCTGGGCGTTGACAAGAACGCGCAGCGCATGATCGCCGAGATCCACCGCCAGTTCCGCGAGATCGCGGGCCTGGCCGAGGGCAAGCCGGGCGTGGAGCCTGACTACAACAAGTGCATCGACATCGCCACCACCGGCGCCTTGAAGGAGCTCATCCCCGCCGGCGGCATGGCCATCCTGGCCACGCTGGCGGTTGGCTTCATCGGCGGCGTGGACGCCATCGGCGGCTTCCTGCTGGGCAACATCGTCACCGGCCTGCTGCTGGCGCTGTTCATGTCCAACGCCGGCGGCCTGTGGGACAATGGCAAGAAGTATGTGGAGGCCGGCAACATGGGCGGCAAGGGCAGTGAGGCGCACAAGTCTGCCGTCATCGGCGACACCGTGGGCGATCCCTTCAAGGACACCGCCGGCCCCTCCATCAACACGCAGATCACCGTGGTCTCCCTGGTGGCCAGCCTCATGGCCACGCTGTTCCTGCAGTTCTCGATCTTCTAGGACTCACGGCGGAGTTGAAACTATTTACAAGTTCGCCGGACAATTAATTGACGACTGTCTCCTGCTGTGCTATTATCTACTGAGCGGGTCACGAGATCCGCGTTGATAGAGGAGGTAGATAGAATGAAGAAAATGACAGTTCTGCTGGCCGTGTTGCTGGTAGCCGTGCTCTTGGTCGGTTGTACCCCCAAGCCCGCTGCGCCCACCGCGACCGTCGCGCCCGCGACTGAAGCAGTGACCGAAGCGCCGGCTGAGGCAACCGAGGCGCCCGCTGAGGCTCCGGCCGACGTGACCGAAGCGCCCGCGACCTCCGGCTGATCGGACAGACAACGCAGAGCCCCCGCCACCGTGACAGTGGCGGGGGCTTTGTTTTATCCTGTGTTAAGTTTGTTCAATGGGCTTGTGTCAACGCGTGTCTTGTTGCATCCGTCCGATCAGCGAAGCGAATAGCCAGTTGCTTTTTGACTGCTTCATGCCGCAGTAAACCTCCCCGCCTGGATGCAGGGAGGTCTGCTGACAGTCTTTACCCGGAAGCCCCCAGCTTTAATACCTGCCCTGACCGGGGCCAGACGATGCGGCCGGCAAACAGGCGCTGGGCTGCCTGGTGGCAGGCCTCGCGCTGGGCGGCGGGGCCGTGGACGGGGCAGAGGATGGCGGCGCCCGCCTCACGGGCCAGGGTGGAGGCCTCGATGATGTCCATGTGCAGGTGGGGGTTTTGCTCTGGTTTGCGCAGGCCCAGGGAATGCTCCAGCACCAGCGCCTGACAGCCGGCAAAGAAGGAGATCAATTCGTCCTGCCAGGCGCCGTCGCCGCCAAAGCCGAGGCTGAGGCCGCTTTGCCTGTCCCTTATCCGGTAGCACAGGCCGGGCACCGGGTGCAGGCTGGCCATGGTGCTGACCTCAAGGCGCGGCGTCTCAAAGCCCTCGCCCGGCCGCAGCTGCCTGATCTGTGGCCGCTTGAGATTCGGCCAGTAGACATCCGCGTCCATCAGCGCCAGCGCCTGCTCCACCAATTTGTCCAGGCCAGGCGGGCCGTAGAGGTGCAGCTCGCCCAGGCTGCCTGCCGCCGCATGATTGTACAGGAAGGTCGGCAGGCCCATCATGTGGTCGTGGTGCAGGTGGGTCAGGCAGAGGTGTTGGTAGGCCAGCGGGTCGCGGCCAAAGCGCTTGAGGCGGTCGCGCAGCTGCCAGCCGGTGTCGATGAGCAGCTCATCGGCCACCAGGTAGCTGGCCGTGTCCTCATCCGCCGGCGCGTGGCAGCCGGCTGTGCCCAGGAAGAGGACGTCCAGCGTCTGCCCTTCGCTCACAGGCTCAGCACCATGCCGTCATAGGCCGGGATGATGGGGCCGTCGCCCAGCATCTCCACCAGCTGATCATGCGGCGGGGTGCGGTGCGGGCTCATGTGGGTGAGGTAGAAACGGGGCTGGCCGGTGAAGAGTTGGTTGTCTGAGAAGAAGTCCAGCTCCTGCTGCACGCGCGCCAGCGTCATGTGGTTCTCCCCGCGCTCCATCAGGCCGTAGGTGGCCTCCAGGATGACGGCGTCCACCTTGTGATGGCGCAGGCAGTCGCGCGTGCGGTCGATGTAGCGGTCAGAGTCGGTGGCGTAGAGGAAGGTCTTGCCCTGGGCATGCACCAGGTAGATCAGGCCCCGCTCGCCATCGCGGTCCTGATGGGTGGCGATCAGCGGGATGAAGTCCACACCGGCGTGGTGATACTCGCGGTAGGCCTCGGGGATGATGAAGTCCATGGCGTAGTCGGCCAGCTCCCGGTCGCCCAGGATGCGCTGCGCGCGCCAGAAGGTCTTGCGGTTGCAGATTACGCGCAGCAGCGGCAGCTCGGTAAAGCGGGCGCAGGGCGCGCCATAGCGCTCGGCTTCGGGCAGCTGTTCGCTGCCGTAGGTGCGGTAGCGCCAGTAGAGCATCATGGGGTCAAAGTGATCCTCGTGCGAGTGGGTGACCATCAGCAGCTGCGTGGGCAGCAGGTCGACCCCAAAGCGCAGGGCCTTGTTCATGATGTCGCTGGGGAAGTCGATCAGGCAGTGCTCGGCGAAGTGGATGGAGCTGTTAAAGCGTATGTTGCGCCCGCCCTGCTGTCTGGCGTAGCTGCAAAAGTCGCATTGGCACCAGGCGCCGGGATAGAGCTCCGCAGCGGCGGTGCCCAGAAATGTAATGTTCATGTTCTCTCCTTCAGCCCTTGATGGCACCCGACAGGGCACCCGAGAGCATTCTTTTTTGACCGATGAAAAATACCAGGAAGCTGGGCAGCAGAATGATGGTGATGCCCGCCATGATCATGTTCCAGTTGAGGTCCTCGGCGTTCTTGAGCATGCCGATGCCCACCTGCACCGTGCGCATCTGTGTCTTGTTGGTGACCATCAGCGGCCAGAGGTACTGGTTCCAGGCGTTGATGAAGCCATAGATGCCAAGCGCGCCCAGCGGGCCCTTGCTCAGCGGTATCAGGATGCTGGCGAAGAAGCGCAGGCTGCCGCAGCCATCGATCTGCGCTGACTCGTACAGATCGCGCGGCATCTTGAGAAAGCTCTGCCTTAGAAAGAAGACCGCGAAGGCCGAGGCCACGCCCGGCAGGATTAGCGCGGCGTAGCTGTCGTACCAGCCAAGGTCGCCAATGGTCATGTAGTTGGAGATCAGGATGGTCTCCCCCGGCACCATCATGGTCACCAGCAGCAGCATGAACAGCGCCTGCCTGCCCTTGAACTCAAAGAAGCTAAAGGCAAAGGCCGCCAGGCTGCAGACCAGCAGCTGGCCTGTCATGATGCCCAGCGACACGACCAGCAAGTTTAGCATGAAGCGCAGCAGCGGCACGGTGCGCAGCGCGTCCTCATAGTTGTACAGCGACAGGCTGTCGGGGATGATGACCGGCGGGCGGACGAAGACCTCGTCCAGACTCAAAAAGCTCAGGTTCACCGCGTAGAGCAGGGGGAAGAGTATCAGCGCCGCCAGCAGCAGCTGAAGCACATGGCGCAGCGCCCGGCCGGGGGCGGTCTGGGGCCCGTGGATGACCAGCCTTTTCACTGGTAGTGCACCCCCTTGCGCTCCATGCGAAACTGCAGGGCGGAAACCACCAGCAGCACCACCATGAACAGCAGGGATTCCGCGCTGGCGTAGCCCCAGCGGTTGTTGAGGATGGCGTCGCGGTAGATATTGTAGGCCAGCACGCGGGTGGCCTTGCCGGGGCCGCCCTGGGTAATCAGGTTGACCTGGGTAAAGGTCTGAAAGGCGCCGATGGTATTGGTCACCAGCAGGAAGAACAGCGTGGGCGACAGGCTGGGCAGGGTGACATAGCGCAGTGTCTGCCAGTAGCTGGCGCCCTCGATGGCGGAGGACTCATACAGCTCCTGCGGGATGCCCTGCAGGCCCGAGAAGGCGTAGAGGAAGTTCATGCCCATGCTCAGCCACACCGTGGTGGCGGCGATCACGATCAGCGCCAGCCTGGCGTCGCCCGGCCAGTTGTACTGCAGGCCCACCAGCCAGTTGATCAGCCCTGTCGCCGGGTTGAACAGCACCAGCCAGATCACCGAGGCGCAGGCCGAGGACACCGCCATGGGCAGCGCGTAGAGCGTGCGCAGGAAGCTGGACTTCTTGGCCCTGTTCTCCGCCAGCAGGGCCAGCAGCAGGCCAAAGCCTATCTGAAAGGGCACCACCATCAGCGCAAAGCGCGCGGTGACGCCCAGGCTGAACCAGAAGTTGCTGACATCCTTGATGACGGCACTGAAGTTATCAAGCCCGGCAAAGCGCACCGTCTCCCCCATGGCGTTGACCACTGACAGGCTCATGTGGATGGTGCGCAGGAAGGGGTAGTAGAAGAAGGCCCCAAAGACAGCGAAGATGGGCAGCAGGTAGAGATAGGGCTCTATCCTGCGCAGCAGCCCCCTGTCGCGGCTGACTGCCTGATACTGCCGGACGTGGGGCAGCACCGCCTTGTGTTCCACCATGATCTACCTCCCATGGACAAAAACGCCAGGGGGAGCCCTGCGGCTCCCCCTGGATGATGCATTACTGGTTGGAGGCGTTATAGTTCTCAAGCAGCACATTCATGTCGGCCACGGTGTTGGCCAGGGCTTCTTCGGGGCTGATCTGGCCCATCCACATCTCTTCCATGTACTGCTTGTAGAC
>CAKTTM010000146.1 GCA_934615145.1 uncultured Clostridia bacterium
TATACCATGAGGCAGCCCACGAGATGCCCATTTTCGACTACCACTCTCACCTGAGCGCTGAGGCCATTGCGCAGGATGATCATTTTCTCAACCTCACCCATCTGGCTCTGGCGCAGGACCATCATAAGTGGCGCCTGATGCTGGCCGATGGCGTGGATGAGGAGCTGATACGCGGCAACGCGGATGACTGGGACAAGTTTCTGGCCTACGCCCGGGTGCTGCAGGGCGCCATTGGACATCCGCAGTATCATTGGACACATCTGGAGCTTCAACGCATATTCGGCATCCGGGAGCCCTTGAACGAGAACACAGCCCGCCGCATCTGGGATGCGTGCAATGAGAAGCTTAAGAGTCCGGAATATAGCGCGCAAGGCCTGCTGAAGCTCTTTGGCGTGCATACCATTTACACTGCTGAAGACCCCTTGGACGAACTCAAGCCCCATCAGCGGCTGCGCAGCAACCCCAGCATCAAGCTCAGGCTGCGCCCCACATTCTGCCCGGACAAGGTACTGATGCCTGGCGAGCCGGGCTTTGCTGACTATATCAGCCGGCTGTCTGCCATCACCGGCATCACCATTAAGAGCCTGCCCGATCAGATGACGGCGCTGGAACAGCGCATGGACTATTTCCATGCCCAGGGCTGCCGCACGGCCGATCACAGCATGGCCTGGGTGCCCAAGGTCCGTCTGGATGAGGAACAGGCCGAGAAAGCCTTCCGCAGCGCCCTGATGGGCCAGCCGCTGAGGGCCAGGCAGCTGCACAGCTATCAAGCGCTGCTCTATGTCAGCCTGGGGCTGCAGTATGCCAAGCGCAACTGGGTGCAGCAGTATCACATCGGCTCGCTGAATAATAATAACCAGCGCATGTTCGCCCTCTATAGTGCCGACGCTGGCTTTGACTCCGTGGCAGACGCGCCCATCGCAGGTGAGCTGGCCCGGCTGCTGGACGCGCAGGACCGCAGCATGTCACTGCCCAAGACCGTATTCTATGGCATCAGCCCGGCTTATCATGATGTCATCTGCTCGCTGATCGGCAGTTTTCAGCAGTCACAGGTGCAAAGCAAGATGCAAATGGGCCCGCCCTGGCGCTTTCAAAACCATCGGGATGGCCTGAGCCACTATCTGCGCAGCCTGGCAGGGCTGAGCCTGCTCAACCGCAGCATCGGCATGACGGCGGACAGCCGCTCCTTTGCCAGCTTTTCCCGGCATGAGTACTTCCGCCGCATCCTGTGTGAGACCATTGGCGTCTGGGTCAGCTCCGGCGAGTATCCGGAGGATCTGGCAGCCCTCAAAAGCATGGTGCGCAATATCGCCTATCACAATGCGGCGGGCTATTTCTCTTAGCTCAGGCTGCTCCCAGGTGCTCTATCAATATCTTCAGGCCCATCAGGCACAGCGTTGCGCCGCCGACGTATTGGGCCTTATTCTCGTATTTCTGGCCAAAGCGATTGCCGATGACGGTGCCCAGGAAGCTCAGCGCGCAGGTGATCAGCGCGATCAGGCTAACGGAAAAGACAATATTGACTTCCAGCATCCCCAGCGCCACACCTGCCGCCAAGGCGTCTATGCTGGTGGCCAGCGAAAGCAGCAGCAGCTCCTGCAGCTTGAGGGGCTCGCAGACCGTCTCTTCCTGCATGTGCATTGCGTCCCACAGCATCTTGCCCCCCAGGACCGCCAGCAATATGAAGGCAATCCAGTGGTCAAAGCGATGGATCGACGCGGCAAACTGGCGCGCCAGGGCCCATCCGATCAGCGGCATGACGCCCTGAAACAAACCAACGGATACAGCGATCATCGTGCGCTGCTTCATGTCGGTCCTTCGCATGCAGGCGCCCTTGCAGATGGCCACCGCGCAGGCATCCATCGACAGGCCCACCGCCAGCACAATCAACTCCACAAATCCCATGTCCAGCTCCTCCAAACGCAGTGCATTATAGGGTCTTTTGTGCTATCATGCAAACACTAAAGCGCAGAGGAGCAAGCATGGCAAAGGTATTTCTCAAGTCCGGCAAAGAGGCCAGGGTGCTGAATGGACATCCTTGGGTATTCATCAGTGACATCGCGCAGGCAGAGGTGGCCTGCTCCCCGGGGGATGTGGTCAGCGTCCATACCCGTCAGGGCCGCTTTCTGGCGCAGGCCGTCTACAATCCCAAGTCACAGATCGCCTTGCGCATTCTGACCACGCAGGATGAGCCTGTGGATGCTGCCTTTATCCGCGGCCGGGTCAAGCGCGCCATTGATTATCGCCGCCGCTTTGCCGATCTGCGTTCCTGCCGCCTGATCCACGCCGAGGCCGATGGCCTGCCGGCGGTGGTGGTCGACAGCTTTGGCCCTGTATTGTCGCTGCAATGCCTGTCTCTGGGCATGGAGCGCTTTGAGCGGGACATCGTGGAGGCCCTGGTGGATGAACTGTCACCTGAAGGTATCTATGCCCGAAATGATGTGTCTGTACGCTCGCTGGAGGGCCTGGAACAAGCTACCGGCCTGCTCTATGGCCAGGTGCCTGAGCGCATCGAGATACTGGAAAACGGCATCCGTTTCCTGGTGGATGTCAAACAGGGCCAGAAGACAGGATATTTTCTGGATCAAAAGGAAAACCGCGCTGCCATCGCGCCCTTCGCTAAGGACGCCAAGGTGCTTGATTGCTTTGCGCATACAGGCAGCTTTGCCCTGCATGCGGCGCACTATGGCGCGGCGGAGGTCACCGGGGTGGACATTTCCGCCTTCGCCAGTGACTTCGCGCGCCAGAATGCCCGCCTCAACGGCTTTGATCGGGTGCACTTTGAGGTCGCCAATGTGTTTGATCTGCTCAGCCAGCAGGCACAACAGGGCGCACAATATGACATGATCATACTGGATCCGCCCGCCTTTGCCAAGTCAAAGGCCAAGGTGGCCTCCGCCACTAAAGGCTATAAGGAAATCAACCTGCGGGCCATGAAGATGCTCAAGTCTGGCGGCTATCTGGTCAGCTGCTCCTGCTCGCACCATATACTGGGCGCCATGTTCCGGGATATCCTGCTGCAGGCAGCAATTGACGCCAGGGTAGAGCTGATGCAGGTGGAGTTCCGCGGACAGGGGCGCGACCATCCGGTGCTGCCTGCCGCCATCGAAACGCAGTACCTCAAGTGCGGCATCTACCGCGTCTGTTATTAGGCTATCGGTTTAGTCCATCAGGGTCACATTGAAAATATACAGCCATATCCTGAAGCGATGGCGCTGCAGCAGGCCCTCTTGGCGATAGAGGGCCTTGAGCGCTCGGTATATCTTGCGCTTGATGGCTATGCCCTTGTGCAGATTGAACACAGATCCCCAGGACAGGCCGCCCGCCGTGCGATAGTAGTGATAAACCACCACAGGCAGAAAGTGGATCCGCTGGGTGTAGAGGTAGTAGGCCATATTGAAGAGGCAGTCTTCACCCCAGATGATGCCCTCATCAAAACGAATCTGTTGATCCCTGACGATGCGGTGATCGTAGAGCTTGTTCCACAGCGCGCTGAAGAAATAACTGCCGGGAAACTCAATATGCTCTTTGATGAAGCCGCCGCGATCTAGGCTTTGGTCTGTTTTGACCAGGCCATGGTCGGAACACTTGCCCATGGGCCTGCAGATGCGAAAATGTGCGATCACCAGGTCGTGGCCGTGCATGGCGTCCACCAGCTGCTGGGTGGCACCCTCGGGGAGGATATCATCGCTGTCGAGGAACTGCAGATAATCCCCAGTGGCCACTTTGAGCGCGGCATTGCGTGCGGCGCCAGGGCCGGCATTCTTCTGATCGATCACGCGGACGCGGCTGTCGCGGCTGGCATACTCGTGACACAGCGTCAGGCTGTCATCCTTGCTACCATCGTTGACCAATATGATCTCCAGCTGACGGTAGCTCTGTGACAGGATGCTGTCCAGACAGGCCGGCAGGCATTTCTGAGCGTTATAGACAGGGATGATCACGCTGACCAGCGATGACAATCGGCTTTTCCCCCTCGCACTGACTTGTCCACATTCTATCACGCTTTGGGGGCCGGGTCAAAAACATTGCTTCATTGGGCATTTTGGGTTAAAATATGCTAAGGCGTTTATCGCCTATCAATGCTAAGGAGATGCTAGCCTTTTTGTCAATCGCGCTGAAGAACTTTGATTTGTACCAAGCCATATTTGGCATGAACGACCAATATATACGCCTGATCGAAGAGGAGTTCTCGATCAGCGTCGTCCTCAGGGACAATGCCTTCCACATCCATGGTGACGAAGAGGGTGTGGTGCTGGGCCGCCAGGTGATCGAGAAGCTCAGTCAGCTGCTCTACGATGGGCAGAATATCGATATCGGCCTGGTGCGCTATCTGTGCAGCCTGGCTCGCCGGGGCCTGGCCGACAGCGCCGACGAGATATTCCGAGATATTGTCGCCTTTACCTATAAGGGCGGCCAGATTCGCTGCAAGACGCAGGGCCAGCGTGAGTATATCAAGGCCATCCGCTCCAATGCCCTGACCCTGGCCATCGGGCCTGCCGGCACCGGCAAGACCTATCTGGCCATGGCCATGGCCGTGGCAGCGCTGCGCAATCGGGATGTTGAGCGCATCATATTGACCAGGCCCGCGGTGGAGGCCGGCGAAAAGCTGGGCTTCCTGCCAGGAGACATGGCCCAAAAAGTAGATCCCTATCTCCGGCCACTGTATGACGCGCTCTTTGAGATGATGGGGCAGGATGCCTACCTGGGCCTGGTAGAGAAGGGCACCATCGAGGTGGCGCCCCTGGCCTTCATGCGCGGCCGCACACTCAACAATGCCTTCATCATACTGGACGAAGCGCAGAACACCACGCCTGAGCAGATGAAGATGTTTTTGACCCGCATGGGCAGGAATGCCCGCTGCGTTGTCACGGGCGATCTGACCCAGATTGACCTGCCGCCGATGAAGCGCTCCGGCCTGCAGACCGCGGTGGATGTGCTGGGTGATGTGCAGGGTATCAGCATCGTGCGGCTGGGCCAGGTGGATGTGGTGCGCGATGAGCTGGTGCAGCGCATCGTGCTGGCC
>CAKTTM010000147.1 GCA_934615145.1 uncultured Clostridia bacterium
CTGAGACCGAGCGCATCGACTATGAGGCGCTGGCCCGCAAGGCCGAGGAGGTCAAGCCCAAGCTGATCTTGGCGGGCGCCTCCGCCTACAGCCGCAGCATCGACTTCAAGCGCTTCCGCCAGATCGCAGACTCCGTGGGCGCCTACCTGATGGTGGACATGGCCCACATTGCCGGCCTGGTGGCAGCCGGCCTGCACCAGAGCCCCGTCCCCTACGCCGATGTGGTCACCTCCACCACGCACAAGACGCTGCGCGGCCCGCGCGGCGGCCTGATCTTAAGCAAAGAGCCGCTGGCCAAGGCCATCGACAAGGCCATCTTCCCCGGCATACAGGGCGGCCCGCTGATGCATGTGATCGCCGCCAAGGCCATCAGCTTCAAGGAGGCGCTGGCGCCTGAGTTCAAGGCCTATCAGCAGCAGATCGTCCACAACGCCAAGGCGCTGGAGGATGGCCTGCGCTCAAACGGCGTGCGCATGGTCTCAGACGGCACGGACAACCACCTGCTGCTGCTGGACTTTGCGGACCTTGAGATGACCGGCCTGCTGATGGAAGACCTGCTGGGCCAGGCCAACATCACCGTCAACAAGAACATGGTGCCCCGCGACAAGCGCAAGCCCACCCAGACCAGCGGCATCCGCATCGGCAGCCCCGCGGTCACCACCCGCGGCCTGAAGGAAGCGGACATGAAGCTGATCGCCGGCTGGCTGGCCCGCATCCTGAACGAAGGCGAAGCCGCCATCCCGGAGGTCAAGGCACAGGTCAAGCAGCTGACCGACGCGCACCCGCTGTACTGATAGACAATGAAACAGGCCCGGGCAGAGGGATCACCCACTGCCCGGGCCTTTTCATATTCACCTTTATCGCTCGGCGAGCTGTTCCCCCACATGCTCCAGGAAGTCGTCCTTGAGCTTGTCCTCCCCCACTGTGCTGTGCACCAGCTGGAAGACGCGGTTGGTCAGGCGGCTGTCGTCAGCGGGCATGTTAAAGCCCTGTTGGCTGACATGCTTGGCAAAGGACTCTGCCGCCACCTCGATGCTGGAGCGGCCCTGGAAGCGATCTTGCGGCGCGGACCAGTCCATCTCGATGCGCCCCTTGGCGCCGCCCAGGTGCAGGTAGAGCTTTTTGACCTCCCAGAGTCCAAAGGCCTCGCTCTCACTGTGGCGTTCAGAGGCAAGGGCCGCCTGCTGAACCGCGCGCACCGCGCCCTCGCTGGTGGCCTTGTGGGCGCCGTGGCCATACTCGCCATTGGCGGCGTGGGTCAGCACCACATCGGGCTGCCACTGGCGCAAAAGCCCCACCAGGAAGCGGTCTATCCTGCCCTTGCCCCAGGCGCCGTTGGCCTCCTGCAGGGTCTTGGCCCGTATATCGCGGAAGGGGCCCAGCACCGGGTAGATGCCCTGCCCGCTGTGCCACAGGCCGTTTAACAGCTCCGTCCTGCGCCTGTCGGTGCAGGGCGCCATGTAGACATTGAGCAGCTTCTTGTCACGGACGCCGGCATAGTAGGGGATGGTGCCGCCAAACCACAGCAGCTCGTCATCGGGATGGGCCACGATCAGCATCATGTCCATCTTACCCTCAGGCATCTGCCAAAGCTGGATGTGCTCTGGCCGCTCGCCCTGGCCGTAGAGATAGATTTCGCCCGGCGCCGCTTTTTTGGTGGGCTCAGCGGGCGAGAGCCTGAACTGCCGCAGGCCCTCCACCTTGAAATACTGGTGCGCGAAGGGATGCTCGGCCTGCGCCACCGTCTGCCACAGGCCGGCCGCGTCCTGCGCCTCTACCTTGTAGGGCACAGGCTGGCCCACCAGCTCCAAATAGATGTGATGGCAGGCGCTGTCCTCTGGCAGGCTGACATCATAAAACTCCCTGCCCCGATCCTTGAGCAGGGAGGTCTTGGGTCTGCGGTCGGTGGCCTCTTTGACCACGGCGCCCCGGGCATTGGTGACAATAGTGCCCGCCGTGATGTCGGCCGCGGTATCGGCCAGGGCCAGGGGGCTTAAGCTCAGCAGGAGAAAGAGAATCAGAAGGCGGAGGGTCGAACGCATGCAGGGACTCAACTTTCGCAGGGTATTTGGAGTACGGTGATTGGCTTACTTCAGGAAACTGCTCATCATATAGCCGTTGACGGTGCCAAAGCGCACGCGCGACCACTGGGGGCCGGGCGAGAGCACGGTGACGACCGAGTTGTGCGGCACCTTCATGTTGACCACGCCTTGGCTTAAGCTAGGCAGATTGCGCAGGTTGACATAGCTGCCGCTGGGCTGCTTGACCACCTTGGTGGGGATCTCGGGCAGGCCCTTTAAGGTCAGGAACTTGGTCATGAAGTAGCCATTGGCCCCTGTGGAAGGAATATTGACCTGGCACCAGTCCAGGCCCTGCTGGCGGATGACCACCGCCGTGCCGCCCTTATAGGAGCCTATCACCTTGGCGGTGGTGGTGGGCTGCTGGCGCAGGTTGAGGGAGCCGGCGCTTGACTTGATCACCGCGTTGCCCTGGCTGCCGCCGGGCGGCTGCGGGGCCGCGCTGCTGCTCAGATAGCGGCTGTCGATATAGCCCATCAGGCCATCGACCGACACCTGCCAGAAGCCCTTGGGCCGGGTGTAGACGCTGACGGTCTTGCCCGGATTGTAGCTGGCCAGCACAGCGTAGTTGTAGCCCGGCCCCTGGCGCAGGTTGACCTTGCCGCCGGGGGAGACGATGCGCGCCGTGCCCTGCACGCCCTGGGCGGGCGGGGGAACGCTCAGGTCAAAGCTGATGTACTCGCTGCGGAAATAGCCCTTGAGGCCGCTTTCCATCTGCACATAGTACCAGCCGGCCGATTCGCTTAAGACCGTCAGCCGGGTGCCATTGTAATAGATGCCCAGCACCCGGGCGGCGTAGCTTGGCTGCTCTCGCAAATTCAAGAACTGTGTGGCCACCGGGTTCTTGACCACGGCTGGCGTGCCCGAAGGGTACTGGGGATACTGCGGATAGCCCGGGTATACGGGCGGTGGCGTGACCAGGGGAGCCTCAGGCGCCGGGCCCAGGTAGGCCGAATCCATGTAGCCATAGACGCCGCTGCTTAACTGCAGCACGCTGTAGAAGCCGCCTCCGGCCTGGTAGGAGATCACCTGCACCATCTCGCCCCTGGGCGAGCTGCCGATTACCGCAAACTGGTAGCCCGGCCCTGAGCGCAGGTTGAGCGAGGAGGTGCCCACCACAAAGGCATACTGCGCGGGCAGACCGCCCGAGGCCGATGCCAGGCCTGGCAGCAGGGCCATCAGCAGCGCCGCCGCGATCAGCAGCAGGAGCCCTCTTTTGATTGCTTGCATACAGCCTTCCTCCTTGTAGCTTTCTCACATAGAACGGGACAAAGCGGCGCTTTCTTGCACCATGATAGTCATTTGACAGGCATAAAGTCAAGCAGAATGCTGTTCATCACATCCATGCCCCGGCGCGTCAGGCGAAAGTGGCCCTGCGGCCCGTATTCGCTGAGACCCTGGGCCAGGGAGGCGCGCGCCTGCTGGCCGCAGGCCGCCTCAAAGCTCAGGCCGTGCATGGCTTCAAAGGCGGCGGGGTCGATGCCCTCGGTCATGCGCAGGCCCAGCATCAGGCTCTCGAAGATGCGCTCATCCTGGTCAAGCTGCGTGCGCTCCGGCGGCTGATCGTTCAGATAATCCTCGATCAGCAGCGGGTTGGCCAGCCGGGTGTCACCGCCCTCCAGGCTGTGGGCGGCTGAACCAAAGCCCATATAGTCCGCCCGCTGCCAGGTGCCCAGGTTATGCCGGCAGGCAAAGCCAGGCTGGGCGAAATTGCTGATCTCATACTGCTCAAAGCCGGCCTTAGCCAGCCTGTCCAGCGTCAGCTCATACATATCGCGTTCCAGCCCCTCATCGGGCAGCCGGAGACGGCAGGCATCGATATCGGCTGCCAGCGGCGTGCCCTCCTCCACGATCAGGCCGTAGCAGGACAGGTGCTGCACATCCAGCGCCAGGGCTTTGTCCAGCGTCTGCAGCCAGATGTCAAGTGTCTGGCGGGGGATGCCCAGCATCAGGTCGACATTGATGTTGTGGATGCCGGCCGCCTTGGCGGCCTTGACTGCCGCCATTACCTGCGGCCAGCCATGCTGGCGGCCCAGGATGCGCAGCTGACCGTCCTCACTGGCCTGCGCACCCAGCGACAGGCGATTGACGCCGCCCAAGACCAGGGCTGCCAGGAAGCGCTCTGTCAGCATGCCCGGATTGGCCTCGCAGCTGATCTCGCAGTCGGGGCTGAGCGTAAAGCTGTCCCGCAGGGCATTTAGGATGGCGCTGATCTGCGCCGGCATCAGCAGGCTGGGCGTGCCGCCGCCGATGTAGACGCTGTCGGCCTCCGGGTGGCCTGCCTCAGCGCCCCGGCGGATGATTTCCTGGCAGAGCTTGTCCACATAGGGCTGGCGCAGGGCCATCTGCCCCTCGTAGGAGGGGAAGTCACAATAGGCGCATTTGCGCGCGCAGAAGGGCACATGGGCGTAGAGGCCCAGCGGCTTCACAGATCGCGCTGCCACAGATCGAAGAGATCCACCCACTTGGCCACGTCAGGCCGGATGGCCTCTGCCCGCGCCTGGTCATAGACCTGGTCATTGCTCAGCGATATGCCGTGGCCGCCCTTGGCAAAGATGTGCAGCGCGCAGGAGACATCGTGTACCTTGAGCGCCTGGGCAAAGAGCAGGGCATTCTCCACCGGCACGCCGGCATCCTCCCAGGTGTGGAAGATGAAGGTGGGCGGCACGGCCGGGTTGACCTGGCGCTCCAGCGACAGGGTCTCGCTAAAGCTGTAGCGGTCATCGCCCAGCAGGTTTTCAAAGCTGCCCTCGTGGGCATGCTTGCCGCCGGTGATGACCGGATAGCCCAACACCAGGGCGTTGGGCTTGACATCCTGCATCTGGCGGCCGATGCGGGCCGAATAATGTGGCTTTGACCAGAAGACGCCGGCGCTGGCGGCCAGGTGACCACCGGCGGAGAAGCCCATCAGGTAGATGCGCTCCGGGTCGATGTGCCAGCTG